>JAPOQD010000108.1 GCA_026710905.1 Halieaceae bacterium | reverse complement strand
CAACGTAAAAAATTTGATCTGGAAAATCCTCGTTCGCAACTCTTTACCAAGACGGACTTGGCGAAATTCATAAATGTCTGGGAACTGAAACCTGACAAGGTTAGCCAAGGGGCACAAAAGAATTTTGCTGATTTTGCACAATCCATTGGTCCGGCGTGGAAGAAAAACGAGAATGATTTCAATGAGTCGTTTTTCAAAGAGATAGTTGCAAAGGCAATCATTTTCAGATCAACGGAAAAGATAGTGTCCGCGCAGACATGGTACGAAGGCGGCTACAGGGCAAATATTGTTGCATATGCCATTGCAAAGCTGGCACACGATGTAGCCCACAAAAAACATGCTGTCGACTTCCGTAAAATCTGGGGTGAGCAATCTGTTCCAATGGGAATGGAACAGGCTCTTGCACATGTAGCGAAGGCGGCACATGATGTATTGACAAACACACCCACAGGTATTCGAAACGTTACGGAATGGGCGAAAAAGCAGGCCTGCTGGCACCGTGTGATGAAGCTGGATATCGAGTGGCCAGATGAGTTAGTCGAAGGACTCGTTTCTTCGGAGGAGCACAAGGGCCGCAAACGAGAAGATCGAAAGGATCAACGGCTTCTGAATGGAATAGAGGCACAAACTGCCGTATTCAATGCAGGTGGTCCTTTTTGGAAGCAAACATTGGATTGGGGCAAGAATCGAACACTCCTATCAGAGAAAGAGACCGGTCTGTTGACTACGGCAAGTCGCATACCAGCAAAGCTTCCTACCGAAAGACAGGCCCAGGCAATTATCGAGATTTTCTCAAAACTGAAGCAGGAAGGGCTTCAAACTGAATTACCTTGATGTGGTGTTCACAGTTCAAGCAGTTTATTGCCCGATAATAACCAGTCATTAATCGCAGCGGCAGTTGTGACTACTTGATCGGGTTTTCGCAACGCGCACTCCCAGACGATTGATATGCGCCACCCATTCAACAGTAGTGCTTTCCTTACGGTTTTGTCTCGTCTGACATTTGCTGCGAATTTGGCCTGCCAAAATTCCTGACGCGAGGCTGGAGTCGTGGCGTAACGACAATTCTCGTGTCGATGCCAGAAACACCCATGCACGAAAACGAGCGCCTGGTATTGCGGAAAGACGATATCCGGGCAACCTAGAATTTCCTTTGAGTGAATTCGATACCGCAACCCCCGAGCATGCAATGCACGTCTCAAGGCCAATTCAGGCTTGGTGTTTTTCCCTCTGATTCCGGACATCATCCTTGATCGAGTTTGCCTGTCTACAATGTCAATCATGACCTGCATGTTACCAATAAAGCAGAAATTCAATCCAATGCAAGCAACACATGTAGCAAAACTATTTGGTGTCAAGGTCACATCGCGCTCCACTTTTTAATATTTCATTCGGTCTCACCAGATGCAATAGTTCGCCTGCTGCGGCTGTACTCATCGAGTCAGCGTTGTTGAAAGCGAGTACCGCCAGCGCTGCGGTGGTCATAAGCTTTCCTGTCTCCGACAGGGGTGGTTGTGTCCCACTCAGGAAACTCAATAATTTATCCATGCCCGGATTGTGGCCCGTTATCATGAGATTGCTGCAGTTCCGGCTGTATTCTTCAACCAGTTCCAGCAACACGCCAAGTGATGCGCCATAGATGGCATCTTCGTATACAATCTGCCCGACATCCAGTTTGTCTTTGACTGCTGCCAGAGTTTCACGGGTGCGCACAGCCGGGGAACACAGTATGATCTCCGGGACGATGCCGTTTTTTTTCATCCACTTTCCCACACGGGGAGCGTCCTTGCGGCCGCGAGCCGCCAGGGGACGGTCAAAATCGTCCGGAACGCCGCTGTCCCAGTCGGACTTGGCATGCCGGAGAAGGATTAAACAGGCTTTGTTCGACATTTTATGAGAGCCTTCAGCGGGCCAAAAACTCGACCTGCCGCTGTCGCGGAGCAAAATGTTTTATGAGAGCGCAACCGGAATTTGATTGTACAACATGAGTTCTCCAATGAGTGAAACTTTTGCTGCGGTTGACCTCGGGTCCAACAGTTTTCACATGGTGGTTGCCAGACTTGAGGGCGGCCAGGTCCGGATTATCGACCGGCTCAAGGACATGGTGCGTATCGCATCGGGACTGGACGATACCAATAACCTGACCGATGAGGCGGTCGAAAGGGCTCTGGAGTCCCTGCGGCAATTCGGGCAACGCATCAGGGAAATCCCGAGGACCAATGTGAAAGCGGTGGGTACCAATACCTTGCGCACGGCGCATAACGGCTATGATTTCATCCGGCGCGCCCGGGTGGCGCTGGGCCATAACATCCATATCATTTCCGGCCAGGAGGAAGCCCGGCTGGTATTTTTCGGAGTAGCCCACAGCGTCTATAACCACGACGACGCCAGCCTGGTGATCGATATCGGCGGTGGCAGCACCGAGCTCATCATCGGTAAAGGGTTTCAACCCACGGTAGCCGAAAGCCTGTATATGGGCTGTGTCAATGTCAGCCGGCGCTTTTTCCCGGGCGGGAAGATCACCGGCCGGCGCATGCGGGACGCGGTTTTGTTTGCCCGCACGGAACTGGAATCCATCGAAGCCGGTTACCGGCGTATCGGCTGGGATACAGTCCTGGGTTCATCGGGGACGATCCGGGCAATCGCTGACGTTGCCGTGGCACAGGGCTGGAGCGATGGCGGCGTTACCCGGGACGCCGTTGACATCCTGCGCAAGCGGCTGATCGCCGCGGGTCATTATGACAGTCTGTACCTGGAAGGATTAATGGAGCGCCGCAAACCGGTCTTTGCCGGAGGTGTCGCCATCCTGAGCGCCATTATCGAGGCGCTCGAGCTGGAACATATCCAGATATCCGAAGGCGCCCTGCGGGAAGGGATCCTGTACGAACTGATCGGCAGGTACCGGAACCAGGATATACGCAAGACCACCGTTGCCAACATTGCGTCCCGTTACGGCGTTGACCTGGAACAGACCGATAAAGTGGCCAAAACCGCAGAAAACCTGTTTGACCAGGTACACAAGCGCTGGCACTTTGATGACACTGACCGGGATACCCTGCTGTGGTCGGCGCAACTGCATGAAACAGGCCTGGCCATCGCCCACGCACAATACCACCGCCACGGCGCTTACCTGCTGTCCAATTCCGATATGCCGGGATTCTCGCGCCAGGAACAGCAGAACCTGTCCCTGCTGGTGCGCGCCCACAGACGAAAATTTCCCATCCTGGAATTCGACCAGGCCGCCCTGGACAACCGGGTGAAAATTACCCGCCTTGCCATACTGCTCAGGTTGTCCTGCGTCATGAATCGGAGCCGGTCCTATACTGCACCACCGAAGATCAAGGCAACCGCTGACAAAAACAGCCTGAAAATCAAATTTCCCCGGGACTGGCTGGACAACCATGCCCTGACCCGGACGGACCTGGATGCCGAGGCGGTGTACCTGGACGCAATTGAGTTTACGTTGAAGTTCGGTTGAGATCAGGGCCGAGATCAGCGGCTGTAATTTTCCAGCAGTTGCTGCTGGGTGTTCCTGGGTTTCTGGCTGCCCGGGCGGATTTTTTTGTAGGTGCCGTCGCTTTGCAGGGTCCAGGCCTGGGAATTGTCGTTGAGATAGTTCAACAGGCCGTACTTGATGACCTGGTCCTTGGGCCGCTTCTCCTCGATGGGAAAACAGGCCTCCACGCGGTGATGCAGGTTGCGGGGCATCCAGTCGGCGGAGGAGCAAAGCACAAGTTCTTCTCCTCCATTGAGGAAATAGAATACCCTGGTGTGTTCCAGGAAGCGGCCGACAATGGAACGCACATGGATGTTCTCCGACAGGCCCTTGACCCCGGGACGCAGGCAGCAGATACCGCGTATGATCAGGTCTATGCGCACGCCTGCAATTGATGCTTTGTACAAGGCGCGGATTATTTCCGGGTCCACCAGGGCATTCATCTTGGCGATGATATGCGCTTTCTTGCCGCTACCGGCGTTGGCGGCCTCGTGTTTTATGTATGCCAGCAGGGATTTGTTGAGGGTAAAGGGTGACTGCAGCAGTTTCTTCAGTTTTGACGCCCGGCCCAGGCCGGTCAACTGCAGGAACAGCATGTTGACGTCTTCCGCCACGGCCTTGTCGCAGGTCAGCAACCCGTAATCGGTATACAGCCTGGCGGTGCGGGCATGGTAATTGCCCGTTCCCAGGTGGACATAGCGGCGCAGGCTCCTGCCTTCCCGGCGCACGACCATCACCATTTTT
>JAPOQD010000211.1 GCA_026710905.1 Halieaceae bacterium | reverse complement strand
GGTGTCCTCGATTAACTTGTAATACGTAGTAGTAGAAGTACTCCCGAGACAGGAGTAGTTGACCATTCGAGCGTGTTTCTTGAGGTGTCAGGATTGATGGGTGTCCCGTACCGTATCCCCGTACCGTATCCTCCCGTACCGTACCCTCAAGATTGATGGGTGTCCTCGATTAACTTGTAATACGTAGTAGTAGAAGTACTCCCGAGACAGGAGTAGTTGACCATTCGAGCGTGTTTCTTGAGGTGTCAGGATTGATGGGTGTCCCGTACCGTATCCCGTACCGTATCCTCCCGTACCGTACCCGCCCCCCGTACCGTATCTTTAAAGCGGAAACGTGACTTTCTGCTATACCTATACAGTGTAGGAAGGATTCCGTTGTAGTAATATTCGGGGATATGTACATGAGCAATGAACTGATCGCCATTCTGGCCGTTGGCGTCGCCCTCGCTGGGCTGATGCTTACCCAGATTCGCAACTTGCGTACGGACCTGCGGGTCGAAATTCGTGAAGTCAAGCAGGACATAAGCGGGCTCAAGCAGGACATGAGCGGGGTCAAGCAGGACACAAGCGGGCTCAAGAAAGATGTTGGTGGGCTCAGGAAAGATGTTGGCGCGCTCAATGAGCGCATGGCCCACCTGGAGGGGCTGGTCGAAGCTCTGAAAGAGGTCGTTGTCGCCCGTATTGCCGCCTGACGTCCGATGGCGGGCGGCTCGGCGGTGCAGGCTCCCAACTCCAGTTTGAGGCCATTGCATTACACAGTAGTCATTGCCCCGGCAGCGGGTCGGCGCCCGCGCCATTGTCAACGCATTGTCGGCAACTACGTTCTACCCGCAGGTTTTCCCAGGGGCGCAGGCAGCTACGGGCCTGAGAGGAAAGGGCTCACAACGACCGCGCAAGCGGTAAAGGCGCAATGGACGGACAAGGAATGAATCAATTGGAAAACAAGGATTCGGGCGCAAATGGGCTTGGTGAGACAAGTGCTAAAGGTGCAAGGGAAGAATAGGGAATGAAGCAATTGAAAAACATCGGTTCCGGCGGAAAATCGCCCGGTGAATCAAGCGGGTAAGGCGCTCCATGGCGATTGACCTGAAAAATTCTGTGCTGGTAAAGAAGCTGCAACCGGTGCGCGGCCATTTTCTGGGCGCCTTTGGTTTCAGCCTGTTCATCAACCTGTTGATGATTGTGCCGGCCCTGTACATGTTGCAGGTGTTTGACCGGGCCGTGGGCAGCGGTTCCACGCCCACCCTGCTGATGTTGACCCTGATCATGGTCGGTTTGCTGGCAGCCATGGGCGCGCTGGACTGGGTGCGCGGCCAGATCATGGTGCGGGCCAGCGCCGCCATCGACAAGATACTGGCCGAACCTGTGTTTGAAGCCAGCTTCCGGCAGTCGCTGCGCACCGGCGGGATCAGCTCCAGCCCGCAATCGGTGATCGACCTGATCGGTTTGCGCCAGTTTCTGGCCGGCCCCGGGCTCAACGCGTTTTTCGACACCCCCTGGGTTCCCGTCTACATCGTGATCATGTTCCTGTTCCACACCTATTTCGGCTTGCTGGCGCTCTTTTGCGTCGCCTTGCTGGGCGGCCTCAGCTTCGCCTCGCAGCGCATGACCACCGGCAACCTGTCCGAAGCGAACAAGCTGGCGATGTGGGCCAACAACTACACCACCCGCAACCTGCGCAACGCCGAAGTCATCGAGTCGATGGGCATGATCGCCGATGTCAGGGAGCGCTGGATGCAACGCAATCGGCAGGTGGTCGGTTTGCAGGCCGAGGCCAGCGATACCGCCACTGCGTTTACCTCGAGTTCCAAGGCCCTGCGCATCATGTTGCAGTCCCTGGCGCTGGGCGTCGGCGCCTACCTGGCGATCAACCTGGAAATCAGCCCCGGCATGATGATCGCCGGCTCCATCCTGCTGGGCCGGGCGCTGGCCCCGGTGGATCAACTGGTCGGCGCCTGGAAGGGCCTGCAGAATGCCCGCGAGCAATTCACGCGCCTGGATGATCTGCTGACCAAGTTCCCGGAAGATCCCGAGCGCATGGAACTGCCGGCCCCGCAGGGCGCGCTTTCGGTGGAAAAGATTACCGTATCGCCCCCCGGCGGCTCCACGCCGGTGTTGCGCGGGGTCGATTTTGAACTGCCCGCCGGCGTCTCGCTGGCGGTTATCGGCCCCAGCGCCGCCGGCAAGTCCAGCCTGCTGCGGGCCATTCTGGGGCTTTGGCCGGTAATGCTGGGCGCGGTACGTCTCGACGGCGCCAGCATGGACAAGTGGGACCGCGGCATGCTCGGCCCGTACCTGGGTTATCTGCCTCAGGATATCGAACTGTTTGATGGCACGATTTCCGAGAATATCGCCCGTTTCGGCGAAATCGACTCGGAGAAGATTGTTACCGCCTCCCGCCTGGCGGGAGTACACGAAATGGTATTGCGGCTGCCGGAGGGTTACGACACGGTGATCGGCCAGTCCGGCGGGGCGCTGTCCGCCGGGCAGCGTCAGCGGGTTGGGCTGGCCCGCGCGGTCTATGGCCAGCCCAAACTGGTGGTGCTGGACGAACCCAATTCCAATCTCGATGACCTGGGCGAGGCGGCACTGCGCGAAGCCCTGCTGGCTCTGAAGGCGCTGGGCACCACCCTGATCATCGTCAGTCACCGGCCCAGCGTGTTGTCGGTGGTGGACAAGATTCTTATTCTGCGTGATGGCCAGGTGGTGGATTTCGGCGATGCCGAGGCCATTACCCGGCGCGTGCAACAGGCCACCACGAAACGTCCCGCGGCCCTGTCGCAGACCGTATCGGTGCCGGTTCCCGGCATCGGCCAAGCCTAGCCTACGTATGGCGCCAGAGCGCTTGAGGTTGTTGAGAATATTTATGTCTATCAATGCGTTAATTCTGTTTTCCCCGCTTTGTCACGGTGTAACCGTTCGGGCAAGACGTGATAGATGGGCCGTATGCCGTTACCTCGATATCCGTAGGGGCCGTGTGCCCGAAGGGGGCTCGCAATGGCGCACCCTTCGGGCACAGGGCCCGCAGCTCCTGCCGGCGCCCCTGATTTCCGTAGGGGCTCGCCATGGCGAGCACCCTTCGGGCACACGGCCCGCGGGCCGCGCATGCGCGGCCCCTACGACGCTTGGGACACCCCCCGCACCCCCGCAGGTCGTACATGCGGCGGCCCCTACGATCCGCGGGCCACGCATGCGCGGCCCCTACGGCGCAAGCTTGCTCCATGAGTGAATACCAGTTGGAAACCAGCGCCCGGCGGCCCCGCCGCAGGGGCCTGATCATCCTCGCCATCACCTTTGGCGGGTTTGGCCTGTGGTCGCTGCTGGCGCCCCTGCAGAGCGCCGCCCTGGCGCCCGGCACCGTGGTGGTGAAAGGCAATCGCAAGAATATCGAGCACCTGGAAGGCGGTATCGTGGCGGAAATCATCACCAGGGACGGCGCCAAAGTGGAGGTCGGCGACCTGCTGCTCCGCCTCGACGATACCCAGGCGCGGGGCCAGTTGGAGATCGCCCTGGGCCAGTATCACGCGGCCTTGGCCCGCGAAGCCCGGCTGCTGGCCGAGCGCGATGAAGAGGAAGAAATCACCTGGCCCCGGGAGTTGCTCGACGGCCTCGGCTCGCAGGTGGCGGAGGCCATGTTGAGCCAGAACCAGTTGTTCAAGGCCCGCCGGGAGGCGAGGCTGGGGCAGATGGAAGTTCTTGAGCAGCGCATTCAGCAACTGGAGGCTCAGGTGGAGGGCACGGCGGCAATGATTTCCGGAAAACGGAAACTGCTGCAATCCTATGGTGAAGAAATCCGCGACCTCAGAGAACTGCTGGAAGAGGGCTATGCGGACCAAATGCGGCTGCGTGAGATGGAGCGCAGTTCGGCGGCCAACGAAGCTGAAGTGGCCCAGCATCGCTCGGACATCGCCCGGCTGAAAATCCAGGCCGGCTCAACCCGCCTGGAGATATTGCAATTGCAGAAGGATTTTCACACTGCGGTGATCGATGAACTGGATGCCGCGCAAAACGAAGTTCACGACCTGCAGGAGCGGGTTCAGGTTCTGCGGGACCGGGCCGAACGCACCGCCATCACTGCTCCGGCCAGCGGCGTCATCGTCGATCTCAAGGTCAACACCGTCGGGGAAGTGGTCAACCCCGGGCAGCCGCTGATGTACGTGGTGCCCCAGCAAGTCGAGTTGATCGTCGAGGCCCAGGTGAAACCGATCGACATCGACCGGGTGCATCAAGGGCAACTGGCGGACATTCGGTTCTCTTCCTTCAAGACCCAGACTACCCCGGTGATCGAAGGCCAGGTGATCAGCGTCTCGGCGGATGCCCTGACCCCTGAGAATCCGGGGCTGCCGCCCTTCTACCTGGCCAGGGTAGAGGTCAGTGAGGAGGGCTATGAACTCCTCGACCAATTGGAACTGGTCCCCGGTATGCCTGCCGAAGTGCTTATCAATACCGGCAGCCGCACCGTGTTCCAGTATCTGACCCGGCCGGTTCGAGACGCCTTCGCCCGTTCACTGATCGAGGATTGAAGGTGTTCCGCGGCTTGCCGGCAGTTAACCTGCATATCCGGGATTGGATATTCCGCACCGTGCCGACCGCGCTCAGCGGTATTCCGGTTGCGCTCTGCATCATGCTGGCGGCGTCTCCAGGTGCGGCGGCTCCCGCCGATTTGATGGAAGTGTACCTGCAGGCCCTGGAGTCCGACCCGAGAATCACCATTGCGCAGCAGAAGCTGGCCATGGCCGAGGCGCGCGGCGATGGCGCCGAGGGGCAGTTGTACCCACAGGTCACGCTCTCGTCCAGTTTGTCCGAGAACCGCCTGGAATACCCCGAAGAAGACACCGACACCCAGGAGTTTCGCGGCCAGCGCTATTCCCTGCAAGCGCGGCAAATGCTGTTCAACTGGACCAAAATATCCTCCCATAACCAGGCCCGGCAGGTGGTGGAGCAATACCGGGCCGAATTGCTGGACATGATGAGCCTGCTGTTGGTGGATGTGGCCGACCGCTACTTCAAGATCCTGCTGGCCGACCACGATTTTCTGCTGACCGGTGCGGAACGGGAACTGGCCGAGCAACAGCTCCGGCAAACCGAAAACATGCTGGAGCGCAAACGGGCGCGAATTACCGACCTGCTGGAAACCACCGCCAGGGTCGACCAGGTGCGCACCGATGAAATAGAGGCCGCCAATCGCGCCGCCCTCGCCCGGGAACGCCTGTTGGAGATTACCGGCGTGCCGGTGCAGCAACTGGCCGTTTTGCAGGAGGACTTTGCCCTGCCGGCGCTGCACCACGGCATGGAGCACTGGACCGGCCTGGCCCTGTCCGGAAACGCTACCCTGAACGCCAGGCGTGAAGCGGTCGAGGCGGCCCGCGAAGGGATACAGATGCAGAAGGGCCGCCGCTACCCGACCCTTGACCTGGTGTTGAGTTCCCAGGACAGCGATGTCGGTTTCGACAATCAGCCCTTCGTGCGCCGCCAGACCGAATACCTGGGCGTCGATATCGTGATGCCGCTGTTTTCCGGTGGTTCCGCCTCCGCCGGGGTGCGCGAGGCCTGGGCCCAGTACTACCTGGCCAAAGCCGAAGAAGAGACGGCGCGCCGGGAAGTGCTGCGCCAGACCAGGGAGGCCTGGCTCAACACCCGCTCCAGCCGCCAGCGTATCAATGCAGCGCAGGCCAGCGTGATCTCTGCCGGCAAGTCCTATGAGGCCATGACCAGGGGTTTCAGCTATGGCGTGGTGACGGCCACCGATGTGCTGGCGGCGCTGCATGGTCAAACCCGCGCCCGCCGCGATTACCAGGAGGCCCTGTACAGTTTTCTGGTCAACTGGCTGGCGCTGAAGCGTTCCGCCGGTCAATTGCAGGCGCCGGACCTGGAACAGCTCAACAGTTGGCTGGTGGCCGAACAGTGAAGGTGGCGCTCAACCTGCACTGCCTGCACCCGCCACTGACCGGCATCGGCCGCTACGCCCTCAACCTGCTGCAACAACTGCTGGAACACCCCCGGGTAGAGGAAGTGGCGGGCGTCAGCCACCGGGGCTGGCATACCCGGGGGGAACTGGCGGAGCTGGTCAGCCATGGCCGCGGCTATGAACCGCCGCTAGCGGCCGGAACGGCGGGGCTGGCGCTGCTGCGCCGGCTGCCCGGCCGCGGCCGTCTGCGCAACTGGCTCGCGCAATGCCGTACCTGGCGTAATCGCTCCCGCTATGAGGGCTTTGTATATTGGGAGCCCAATTATCTGCTGTTGCCGCTTTCCAACCCGGCGCTGGCGACGGTCAGCGACCTGTCGCATCTGCGCCATCCGGAGTTTCATCCCCCCTCCCGGCTGCGGGAAATGGAGCGCCTGCCGGAAACCCTGGCGCGGGCCCGCGCCATCGTCACGGTATCGGAATTTACCCGTACCGAGATCAGCCGCTGTTTCGACATCGCCCCCGAAGCTATCGGGCTGGTGCCGCCGTCGGTGAGTGCGCGCTTCCGTCCGCACAGCACGGCGGAGCGGGCCAGTCTGCGCGAGCGCTACGGCTTGCCGGAAAACTACCTGCTGTATACCGGCACCATCGAACCGCGCAAGAACCTGCCGCGGTTACTGGAGGCTTACAGCGCCCTGCCCGAGGAATTGCGGCGGGGCTGGCCGCTGGTGCTGGCGGGTGCGGTGGGTTGGGGAACACAGGAGTTTGAAAACACCCATGCCGCCCAGAATACGCGGCAGGTGCTGCGCCTGGGCTATGTGGAGAGGGAGCATTTGCCGGCCCTGATCTCCGGCGCCGGTTTGTTGGTGTATCCCTCGCTGTACGAGGGCTTCGGTATGCCGGTGCTGGAGGCCATGGCCTGCGGGGCCCCGGTGTTGACCTCGGATGCCGCTTCCATGCCGGAAGTGGCGGCCGGCGCGGCGCACCTGGTAGACCCCTGGTCAGTGGAATCGATAGCCGGGGGGCTGCGCCAGGTCCTGGCCGATGCAGAGCTGCGCCGGGACATGACCCGGCGCGGCCTGAAGGTCGCCGCGGGCCATTCCTGGCGGCGTTCGGCGGAGATGCTGGTGGAGCAACTGGCCCGGGTGGCGTAGGGGCCGCGCATGGGAACGAAAAAAGCACGAAAAAAGGGGTCAGACCCCTTTTTTCTTAGGCAGCTACGTGGATTAAAGGGCTCTGACCCCTTTTTTAGGCAGCTACGCGGGCGACAACCGCCTCTTTCAGCCCCTCGACCAGCCCATCCAGATGAGCCATGCGCTCACCGAGGGCGTGGACATCTTTCCTGATCGCAACTATTTCAAGGGCCTGGATGTCCAGCCGTTTGCCCAGGGCCGTCCCCTGGTCCTCAATACGTTTGGTCAGGTCCGTACGCAGGTCCTCAATACGTTTGGTCAGGTCCGCACGCAGGTTGCGGTTTTGGGTAAGCATCAACGCCGCAAGGGCAATGCCGACACTCAGAATGGCGATCAGTTCGTTACTCATGTACATATCCCCCGATACTACTACAGAAGAATCCATCCTTCACAGTAGAAGGTATAGCAGAGAATCAGGATTCTGCTTGGGTGTTAGAGCATTTCAGACCGCTATTTCAGCGCCGGGGCAAGGAAAATGGCGCAAAAACAACCCAAATCGGCTTTTACACAGTAGAATCGCCCCGAACCCGGCAGACTTTGAGCAGACTGCGGCATATTCATGAGTAAACCAAAGAAAAAATCACCCACCCGCCCGGCGCATTCAGCGGAACAGCAATTGCCGCTGGAGGTGGACGGCGCGGGCAGTCTTCAAGACGGGACACCCATCGATCAAGCCGGGACACCCATCGATCAAGTGGGGACACCCACCGATCAAGAGGGGACACCCACCGATCAAGCCGGCGATCAAGCCGGGACACCCATCGATCAAGTGGGGACACCCACCGATCAAGCCGGGACACCCACCGATCAAATGGGGACACCCACCGACCGAGCCGGAGATCAAGACGGGACACCCACCGATCAAGCCACCGATCAAGCCGGGACACCCACCGGGCAGCCGCCAGGAAAGGAAGACCTGTTGCAATGGCTCCACGAAGAAAGCCAGGACGGGAAAAGCCAGCAAGGGACACCCACCAAGCCGCTGCCTACCACGGAAGAACTGTTGCAGTATCTGCGCGAGGAAGCGCGGTATCTGCAACTGGAAAGCAAGGAGGACCCAGCACCGGGCGCGGCGCCGGTGTTCCCGGTGTGGGCCGAGCAGGACACCGAGTTTCCCGTCAAGCCGAGTTACCACATCAACGAATTCCTGCTGTATGACGACATCGACTTTGTGGTCAACGTCTACCGGGGCCTGTTGCAGCGTGAGCCCGACGAATCCGGCCTGGACCGCTATGTAGCGCTGCTGCGCGAACAGGGCGAGGCCGGCAAGCTGCTGACCATCCTGATCCTGCTCCACTCGGAGGAGGGCCGCGCCGCCGGGGTGTACGTACAGGGCTTTCGCTGGGAGCGGTTCGCCTACCGCAACCAGCACAGGTGGTGGTTCCGCAACCGCGTAACCCAGTTCCTGTTCCATGCCGGCCGGCAGTTGCTGGGAGACAGCTTCAGGCTGCATTTCCTGGAGCAAAGCCGCCGCCGAGAAAAGTTTGAACTGGCGGTAGACCGCTATCTCAGCCGCCAGCAGCAATTCCTCGACCAGGTCCAGGCCCAGCAAAAGGAGATACAGGAACAACAGGAGACCGCCCGGCAGGCGCTGGACGGCAGCCGCCGTGAAATGCTGCTGACGCGGCAGGACCTGCTGGCCCAGCAGCGCCGCTGCAACCTGGTGCTGGAGGCATTGCGCAAGCAACTCGACGACGAGACCTTGAGCCCCGCGCAAAAACAAGCTGTGGCGGCCCAGGCCGGGGAAAAACTGGATGCCTTCTATCTCCAGTTCGAGAATCAATGCCGTGGCGACGAAGCGGAAATTCGCGAACAACTCGCCATCTACCTGCCGCGTCTGCAAGCGCTTCCAGGGCTGAGCGCGGACACCCCCCTGCTCGATATCGGCAGCGGCCGGGGCGAGTGGCTGGGGCTGCTGCGCGACCAGGGCATCGCCGCCAGGGGCGTCGATATTTCCGCGGTTCTGGCCCGGCACTGCAACGAACAGGGCCTGGAGGTGGCGCTACAGGATGCGGTTGCCTATCTGCGCGGCCAGCCCGATGCCAGCCTCGGCGCAATCACCGCCTTTCACGTGATCGAACACCTGCCCTTCGAGACCCTGTTCAGCCTGGTGGAGGAGTGCCAGCGGGTGCTGACGCCCGGCGGCCTGCTGCTGTTTGAAACCCCCAACCCCGAGAATGTGCAGGTCGGCAGCCATACCTTTTACCACGACCCCACCCATCGCAACCCCATCACCCCGACCATGATCGAATTTCTGTTGCGCCACCTCGGCCTGGTGGATATTGATATCGAGCGCCTGCATCCCTACCCGGAGGAGGCGCGCACACCGGGCCTGGACCCGCTCACCGAGCGCATCAACGGCGCTTTCTGCGGCCCCCAGGATTTTGCCGTGTTCGCCCGCAAACCGGACTGAGCAGCCCCGCGTGAAGACCATCGTCACTGCCAGCACGGCGCCGTTCCTGCCCGATACAGGTGCGCACACCGGGCCCGAACCCGCTCAGCGCGCGCATCGACGGCGCTCTCCGCGGCCCCCAGGATTTTGCCGTGTTCGCCCGCAAACCGGACTGAGCAGCCCCGCGTGAAGATCATCGTCACCGCCAACAAGACGCCGTTCCTGCCCGGCGGGGCGGATTACCAGGTTCGCGGCCTGGTAACGGCCCTGCAGGCCCACGGCCACGAAGTGGAATTGTTGCAGTTGCCGTTTCGCTTCTCGCCCGAGGAGGAAGTGCTGCGGCTGATGGAATTCGCCGAACACACCGACCTGAACCGCCCCAACGGCGTGCGGGTGGACCGGGTGATCAGCCTGCAGTTCCCCGGTTACGCCATGCGCCACGACCACCACCGCGTTTGGATCATGCATCAGCACCGGGCCGTCTACGAGTTGTATGAGCAGCAGCCCCCCAGCCCGCAACTGCAGGCGCTGCGTGAGCAGATAACCGCTTTTGATGAACGCGCGCTGGGCCGGGCCGAGGCCCTGTTCGCCAATTCCCGGCGCGTGGCCGAACGTCTCCGGCACTACAACGGCTTGCCGTCACAGCCCATCTATCACCCCCCCTACCGCAGGGACGATTTCCATTGCGCCGAACCCCTGGAGTACTTTTTTTACCCCAGCCGCCTGGAAACGCTCAAGCGCCAGGACCTGGTGATCGAGGCCGCGGCGCTGATGAAATCCCCCGCCCGCATCCTCATCGGCGGCGCCGGCGGGCAGCAGCGCGCCTTTCAGCAGCTCATAACCAAACTTGATGTGGCGGACCGGGTGCAGTTGATCGGCCGCTTCAGCGAAGCGGAAAAACTGGTGTTGTACGCCCGCAGCCTGGGCGTGCTGTTTGTCCCGCACGATGAAGACTACGGCTACATCACCCTGGAGGCCATGCTCTCTTCGAAACCGGTGATCACCTGCACCGATTCCGGCGGCTCCCTGGAATTTGTCGAACACGAACACAACGGCCAGGTAGTGGCCCCGGAGCCGGCGCAGTTGGCGGCGGCCATGGACGATTTACACCAGCACCGCCGGCTGGCGGCCGCAATGGGCGCGCGCGGGCGCCAGCTCATGGAGCGCCTGGCCATCTCCTGGGACCAGGTGGTGGAACAGTTACTGGCATGAAAGTCGCCATCGTAGCGCCGTCGGCGCAGCCCTATGCCGTGGGTGGCGCCGAAAAACTCTGGTGGGGCCTGCTCGACGGTTTCCGCCGCTACACCAGCCACGAAGTGGAACTCCTGAAAATTCCCTCGCCCGAGCGCGACTTCGCCGAGGTCATCGCCAGCTACCGCCGTTTCGCGGAGCTTGACCTGGGGCATTTCGATCTGCTCATCTCCACCAAGTATCCCGCCTGGATGGTCCCGCACCACAATCATCAGGTTTATCTCCAGCACAAACTGCGCGGTTTGTATGACACCTATCCGGCCGGCCTGCCCCAACAACTGCAGCAGTGGCCGGAGCGGCTGGCGCCACTGCGCGAGTTGCTGGCCCGGCCCCCCACGCAGCCGGGGCGGGCCGCCCTGTTCGCCGAACTGGAGGAATTGCGCCACAGCGGGCTGTGGCAAGAGCATTTCGCGCTGCCTTCGCCGCTGGCCCGGCAGGTAGTGCATTGGCTGGACGACAGCGCCCTGCAACCCGGAACCATCAGAAAGTTCATGGCGATTTCCGCCAATGTCGCCGCGCGCAAGGACTATTTTCCCGCAAACGTACCCGTGCAGGTAATTCACCACCCCAGCGACCTGGAGCCACCCACCCACCCAGCCGCGGCAGCCCCACTCCCGGCAGGCCGGGGCTACCTGTTCACCGTCAGCCGGCTGGAGCACAGCAAGCGCGTCGACCTGCTGATCAACGCCATGCAGCGCGTAAGCGCCGATATCGAATTGTGGATCGCCGGCAGCGGCCCCGAGCAACAGCGGCTCAGCGCCCTGGCCGCCGCCGACCCGCGCATCCGCCTGCTCGGCCGGGTCGCCGATGCCGAATTGCGCCACCTCTACGCCAATGCCCTGGCCGTGCTCTACGCGCCCGCGGATGAAGACTATGGCCTGGTCACCGTGGAGGCGCTGCAAGCCGGCAAGCCGGTGCTCAGTTGCACGGACAGCGGCGGCGTGGCCGAGTTGATCGAGGAAGGGGCCAACGGCTGGCTGTGCCCCCCGCAAGCCAAAGCCCTGGCCGAGCGCATGCAGCAACTGGCGCAGGACCCGGCCCTGGCCGAAGCCATGCGCCCCGCCTGCCTGCAACGCGGCAACAGCATTCACTGGCCGGGAACCATGGCCGCGTTGCTCGACGGCCAGGCCCTGCTGGACAGAGCCGGTTATACGGAGCGCGGCAAGCCCCGCAGCATGGTGGTGGCGGTGAGCTTTCCCGTGTACCCGCCACGCAGCGGAGGCCAGAACCGCATTTACCACCTGTATCGCCACATCGCCGCCCTCACCCCGGTAACCCTGGTCACCCTGTGTGGCGCCGGGTTGCCGCCCACGGAGATGGAAATCGCCCCCGGCCTCACCGAAATCCGCGTGCCGAAAACCGCCCGGCACCAGCTTGCCGAGGCGGCGCTGGAAGCGGAACTGGGCGTTTCGGTGGGCGATATCTACGCCATCGGCCACATTGAGCAGACCCCGCAATACCTGCTGGCCCTGCGCGAAGCCTGCCGCGAGGCGGACCTGGTGGTGGCCTCACACCCGTACCTGTTCCGCGCCATCAAGGCGGTGTACCGCGGCGCCGTGTACTACGAATCGCACAATGTGGAAGCCGACATGAAGGCCGGCCTGCTGGCCGGGCAGGCCGCCGCGCAACCCTGGTTGCAGGCGGTATCCGAGGTGGAGCGCGAGTGCGGCGAGCAGGCGCTGGGCATAGCGGTGTGCTCGGCGGACGATGCGCGGCGCATGCGCGAACTGTACCAGTGGCCCGAGCACAAGCTGGTGGTGGCGCCCAACGGGTTGGTCACCGGCCGGCCGGTGCTGTCCAGGGCGGCCCGCCCACGCCTGCGGCGGCGGCTGTTGCTGCCCGGCCGGCCCACCGCGCTGTTCCTCGGCAGTTGGCACGGCCCCAACCTGGAAGCGGTGGAGTTCATTCTCGAAAAACTGGCCCCGGCCCTGCCGCAAGTGGACTTCTGGCTGCTCGGTGGCGTCTGCGACGCCTGGCGCGGCCGCGCCCTGCCCGCCAATGTGCGCAGTTGGGGGGGAAACCTCGATGAAACCGGCAAGTGGGCCCTGCTGCAGGCCGCCGACCTGGCCCTGAACCCGGCCGCTTCCGGCGCCGGCAGCAGTTTGAAGATGCTCGAATACGCCGTGGCCGGCCTGCCCGTGCTGTCCACCCGGCACGGCTGCCGGGGGCTGGCCCCGGAGCTGGTGCAACACCTGCATACGGCGGAATTGGAAGAATTTGAAAAAAAATTGCGAAACATGGTCAACCTGCTGGATAGTGATGCGTTTGAGCACACGTCGGCAAAGGCTCTAAGGGCCTCTGCCGATAGCCATGACTGGCAAGGCATCGCAAAGTTCTGGTACGGGCAGTTGGTTTCCTCCTGTTCGCAACAGGGTCCAAACCGGTCAAGTTGAACGATTTGTGCGGCCTGTGGTTCGCCCTCTGGGCAAAATCCGGGCCTTTCACCGATCAACAATTTGGTAAATATTGCAATATTGTGGTTTGACAATGGCTTGCAGGCGATATATAACCCGTTTTATCAGGTTTTGTTTTGCCGAAAGTTGTGATATCTTTGCGACGCGAATCGGCACACAAGCCTGGTGCAAGCCTGAAGGGGAGCAAAAGCAAGGGTGCGCGATAACGGTTTTTTCTTTTCTCGGGAAGAGAAACCAGGTTTTTTGAACGTACAAATTTTACCAGTTAGGAGTAATACGTTATGACTATGCATGAAGGCGAAGGGGAAATGGAAGTAATGCCAGCGATGACGGAGGACGCAGCGAGGATGTTGGCGCAACAGTTGTACGTAGCGTACTACGGGCGTCCGGCTGATCCGGCCGGTCTTGCGTTCTGGACTGACGAATTCATGAATTCGGATAATCTGGATAATGCGATTGCTGAGTTCGGCAACAGCGAAGAGTACGCAGCGCTGAGTATGGGCATGGAAAACGCAGACCTGGTTACTGCTCTCTACCAGCGAATGTTCAACCGCCCCCCCGAAATGGAAGGGCTTGAGTTCTACGAAGGCTTGCTGGACAGCGGGGAAGCGACTTTGGCTTCCATCGCCAAGCAGATCGCCGATGGTGCGATGGATAGTGACGCCACTACCCTGGCCAACAAGGTTATGGTAGCCAACACCTTTACGGCAGCGGTCGAAGAAGGTGGCGAAAATGTCGTTTACGACGCCTCTCAAATCGCCCACGCCGCGGCATTGCTCGCTGACGTGGGTGAGTCCTCTGCATCGGTTACCGCCGGTAATACGGCTGTCGAGAGTTTGGTTGGGATGATGGACGGCGGCATGGAGTACATGCTGACCCCGGGAAGAGACATCATTGAGTCCGGCACCAGTAATGATACCTATACCGGGAACAGCGATACTGTCGCTGCCAACGATATCATCGAGGACGCCAGCAAAACCGACCATGACACGCTGAACATCAACAACACCGGTGGTGTTCTGGGCCTTACCGTGAGTAATGTTGAGTACATCAACGTCAACCAAGATCTGTTTGATGGGCGCGACACGGATGGTACCGACCCTAACGTCCACAATCACGCAATTAACCTGTCCAAGGTTACGGGAGCGAGCGTCACTGTCAGCTCCGATAAACTGGGCTTCGACGGTAGGGCGGTTGTAGCCGGTATTGGCAATAACATGCTGACGCTTGGCGACAATGTAACCGACCTGATAGCCGGTGACGTAAACGACGCCGTCATTGATTTGGGCAGCGCCAAGAACGCCATGATCTGTACGGTTGATGTAGACCCGCCCGGTGACGCCATAGACAAGACCGGACCTACCATTATAATCAATGGGGATGTCACCTTGAACGTCAAGGGCAGCACCAATGAACAGACCATTGGTGAAACGGGTGCCTACACCTACGCCCCCACCTATACCCTTCGGGGCACCGACGACGCCAAGGTGACGTTCACCGCGGCCAGGGATGGTGAAGATGCCACTGACGACCTGGTGAAATTTACGGTAGACGGCGACGGCGACATGCAGTTGATAATGGTAACAGGCGCCAACGGCGCCAACATTGTCAACGCAAAGGACTCCGGCACCCTGACCGTGGTCACTAATGAAGCGGGATCTACCAACGTCAGCAAAGTCGATGCCACGGTCGCGTTTGCTAGCGACGAGATTACTGCTGGTGCTGTAATCACCGCCGCCGGTGGGCAGAATATCGTGATCTCCAAGGCGCAGGCTAATGCCTTTGCGGTCGCGGGCACCAAGGCTACCGACGCTCTGTCGGTGACCACTGGTGGTAATCTGACGGCAGGCATAACATTCTCCACTGCCGCCTCGGCGACCCTGAACGTCTCCGGTGACAAAGACGTCACCATTGGCGCCATTACGGTAGAAGCCCCCAACAGAACCGCGGTATCTGTCGCATCCGCCGAAGCGAATGTGACGGTTGGTTCGATTAACGCCGCTAACGTTAACTTTTCCGGTGTTGCCAAGGAACTGACTATCGGCAGCATCGCGATAAACAGCACCGTGACCGGTGGCTCCGGGATGAATACCGTCTCGGTTAGCGATGTAGCGCCTGACGCTGCTAACAATCCGACGACTTTTTCCTTTAGCAAGGAATTGGGTTACACCGGTGGTAGCGGTACTGATGCTCTAACCGCCCTGGGTGTGGCTGATGGCGGCATTCTTGCTGCCGAATTGGGTGGTGGTAATGACAGGGTGGTGCTTAATAACAGCACCACGTTTGGTGGTGCTGAAGGAGGAATTGTTGCCATTGACGGCGGCTCTGGAACTGACACTGTAATTCTGACCAATGGCGCAGACTTAACAGGCCTGGGTCTGACCGTGAAAGGTGTTGAGGCCCTTGCCCTTGCCGGTAATATGACTGAAGCCAAGGATGGCCTTGATGCCGCGAAGGAGACGATAGCTGTGACTGTGGGCCTGACCCAGTTGACCCAGTTTCCCGCCATTGCCATGGCGGACGGCAGAGATGAGGCCGTCGATTTGGGGGTCGTCACGGTGATGTCGGGAACGGCCGATATAGACCTCAGCAAACTCGTTGTGGTCGGTAAAAATGTGTCATTCCTCCTCAACGGTGATAATGCTACGACTACAAAAATTGTTGGCACCATGGCTAGCGACACGATCGATGCCGGCGAAAGCGACGGTGACACCATAACCGGTGGCCGCGGCGCTGACACCTTCGTCTTTGCGGATGGAGATTCCATGCTTGAGGATGGCGACACTGATAACGTGGATAAGGGATATAACCCCATGATGGTGGATACCATCACCGATTACAGTGGCGCCCAGAAGGATAATGTCCAGTTGCTGGGTACCGGAACCGATTCAAGGGTGGAACTGGAAACCGACGGCAACGAGTTGATCACTATGGATGTGGACACCGGCGAAGTGACTGATGCCCAAGTGGCTAATATCACAGCTGGCAAACTCACCTACTCGGTCGAGGATGGCTTGCTGACACTGGGTGGTGTGCGTGCCGACCGGGACCAGGTTGACACCCTGTCCGAGTGGATAGAACTGGCCTTGCACGCGACTGAGGATGGGAAAGTGGTTGCCTTCCAGTTCGCTGGTGATACCTACCTGCTTGAGGAAGGCAGTGGCGATGTGGATAACCTGATCAAGTTGGCAGGCGTTACCGGTGTCACCCTGACGGAAAATCCAGACGATGCCGGCTCGGGTACCGTCCTGCTGGGATAGCTCCGCAACCGTCCTGCCGCTTCGGCGGCAGGATTCTCGGTTAAACTGGTGAAAGGCCCCGCCGAGTAACCGCCCCGGCTCAAAGCCGGAAACGACAACCCCTGATACCTTCGCCGGTCTCAGGGGTTTTCTTTTGGAATTAAAGGGGTCGAAAATTAAAGGGGTCAGAGCCCTTTTATTACAAAAATTAAAGGGGTCAGAGCCCTTTTATTACATGTATTACAGTAAGCGCAAAATTAACCCCGCCCTTGCATTGAGGCAAGACCTTTGCTCCGGCGGTGCGCTATTGCCGTTGTCTGGCCCAAAGTAAAATTAAAGGGGTCAGAGCCCTTTTATTACATGTATTACAAATTAAGGAAATTAAAAATTAAAGG
>JAPOQD010000209.1 GCA_026710905.1 Halieaceae bacterium | reverse complement strand
TCCTACTGCGGAAAAGCCGTTTTGGCCCTTTTTTCTGCAATTCTTCGTTACACGAACCACTATTCGCCTCAGAATTGCAGAAAAAATGACTCAAAACGGTCTTTCCCTCGCTACGGACGCCCAAGCCCGACAGGCTGCTAGTCCAATTACCTCGAATGGCTATTGCTTTTTTTGACGGGCGATGTAAACTAACAACTAGTAGTTGTTAGTTTCTGCTGTTGATTCAGCGGAGGTGCATCATGCGAATCGCTGTTCCCGAGTACGCCAGATACGAGGACAACCGGAATCTTTCCAACATTCCGGGAAGTTACGGGCTCCCATTGGCTGGGAGTATCTTTCAACTCGTGGCGGAGCCTTTCCAGTTATTGGACCGGTTTTTCAAAAAGTACGGCCCGGTCTGCAAGGTCAGTCTGAACTTTCAGAGAGTGGTGCTGTGCCTGGGACCGGACTTCAACCGGCAACTGACGCTGGATAAGGAACAGAACTTTTCCGCCAGCATGGGCTACAAGAAGTCACTCGGTGATTTCTTCCGGGGTGGTTTGTTGATGCGCGACTTCGCCGAGCACAAGTTTCACCGCCGTATCATGCAAACCGCCTTCAAAACAGAAACCATGCGTGACTACGTGGAACTGATGCACCGCATCATTGATGATCGGCTAGAGACCTGGGGGGAGCAAGGGGACTTCCGGTTTTATCCCAATATCAAGCTGTTGTTGCTGGATATCGGGGCCAGGGTTTTCCTGGGTCTGGACCTGGATGGGCCTGCAACCGGCAAACTGAATCAGAATTTTCTCAAATTGAACGAGGGCATGATGGCCCTGATTCGAAAGGATTGGCCCGGCTTGTCCTACCGCAAGGGGATGAATGGCCGCCGTAATCTTGAACGCTACTTCATTGGCCTGGTTCCCCAACGCCGCGGCCGGCCGGACCGTGACATGGCTACCCTGTTCGCCAATGAGAAGACCGAAGAGGGTGAGTATTTCTCCGACAGGGTGGTAGGGGAGCACCTGATCTTTCTGTTATTGGCCGCCCACGACACCACCACCAGCGCCCTCAGCATGGCCACCCACTACCTGGCCGGTGAACAGCAGTGGCAGGAGCGTCTGCGCGAGGAGGTTCGCTGCCTGCGCAAGTCCCACCTGGAGTATGACGACCTCAGCGGAGCGGTTCCCGGCATTGACCACAGTTTCAAGGAAGTGCTGCGCCTGCATCCCCCGGTGCCCTTGATGGCGCGCCGCACCATCAAGGAGGTTGAAGTTGGGGGTTACCTGTTGCAGCCACACACCCTTGTCCAGATTTCGCCTCTGTATACTCACAGGATGGAACAGTGGTGGAATAACCCCCACCGCTTTGATCCCGACCGATTTGCCCGCGGAGAGCACAAGCAACACAACTTTCTATGGGCTCCTTTCGGCGGCGGCGCCCACAAGTGCATCGGCCTGCATTTTGCCGACATGCTGTTCAAGTGCGTTTTGTCCAGACTGTTGTTGAAATACCGCTTCAGCTACCGTGATTCAGGTCAGTCCGGCGGCCGCATCCAACATTTCCCCTTCTCCAAACCCGCGGACAATTTGCCACTGAGGCTGGAGCGCCTGTCCTGATTGCAGGCACAGCCAATAGCGGTGCGACCCAAGCCGCCAGCAGGTGCGGAACGCCCCGGCAGTAATTAACCCGCCCGCGGCCTTGATTTTCCAGCCTGGTTCAGTTTTTTAGTCAATTTCGGCGTACGCCAAGTGTAGACTCTGGCGAATGTCCTGGCTGCGGCCCGGAATGCGTCAGGGGGCGAGCCCTGCCGGGTCGAGTGGCAATGCCTTGGCAGGGTATGCAGAACATAGGGTTGGAGAAGCTTTTGAAAGCATGGCAAATCGTTAAACAGGGCGAACCCGAACAGGCGCTGCAATGCGTAACTATTGCCCAGCCGGAGCCTGGCGCCGGTGAACTGAGTATAGCTGTCGCGGCGGCTGGAGTGGGTTTGCCGGACTTGTTGATGTGCCGGGGGCGCTATGAGTATCAACCGGCGCTGCCGTTTACCCCCGGGCAGGAGGTGGCGGGCAGGGTTGTCGCGGCCGGCGCCGGTGTGAAGCTTCGCCCAGGCCAGCGGGTCATGGGGGTGACCTGCTTCTATAATGGGCAGGGTGGCTTTGCCGAGCAGTGCATGAGCACCCCGGACATGGTTTACGGGGTCCCTGATGAGATGCCAGACGAGCAGGCGGCGGGGTTTGTCATTCCCTGGCACACGGCCTGGATCGGTCTGGTGAGCCGGGCCCGCATTCGCGCCGGGGAAAGGCTACTGGTGCTGGGTGCCGCGGGGGGCAGCGGCGGCGCCGCCCTGAGCTTGGGAAAAGCCCTGGGGGCTGAGGTGATTGCCGCGGTCGGCGATGAAGCCAAGCAGGCCCACTGCCGCCGACTGGGCGCTGACCATATACTGAATTATCAGCAACAGGATATTACCGCATACTGCAATGAACTTAGCGGTGGCCGCGGCGTCGACGTGGTTTTCGACCCTGTCGGCGGGCAGTTGAGCGATGAGGTTGTGGGCTGCATAGCCAGTGCGGGGCGCCTGTTGCTGATCGGGTTTGCCAGCGGTCAGTGGAGCCGGGCGCCCAGCCACCAATTGGTGATGCGCAATTGCTCGGCTCTGGGTGTTTTCGTCGGGGCCTACAGCCCACGGC
The DNA here is from genome assembly GCA_026710905.1 of Halieaceae bacterium. Lineage (GTDB taxonomy): Bacteria > Pseudomonadota > Gammaproteobacteria > Pseudomonadales > Halieaceae > JAPOQD01. Next base: position 2,544 of record JAPOQD010000209.1, on the reverse strand, counting down.
AACGGCGCCGCGTCAACACCGAGTTACTGCGCCTGTACCGGGCCGGTCGGATCAACCCCGGGGTGGACAGGGTGCTGGAGTTCAACCAGACGCCCGTCGCGTTGGCTGATCTTGCAGCCCGGCGGGCCTGCGGAAAAACCGTCATTCGAGTGTCCGGTTAGTTCTGAAACAATGCCAACCAGCCGGACAGGACGTAAAGGGGAGCAAATGAGCCAGTCAGCCACTACCACCATCTACCGCAGCTGTCCTACCTGTGAGGCTTCCTGTGGGTTGAAAATGGAAGTAGACCAGCTCGGCAAACAGGTAATTTCCATCAAGGGAGATGAACGCGACCATCGTTCCGGCGGTTACGTTTGCGCCAAGTCCCAGGCCTTCCACCACATTCATGAAGACCCCGAGCGGCTGCGCAGACCCGTTCGAAAAACCGCTGAGGGCTGGCGGGAGATCAGTTGGGAAGAGGCCCTGGAGGAAGTGGGCAACCGCCTGTACGCAATTCGCCAGCAATATGGTAAAGACTCGATCGCCTTCTATTACGGCAACCCCAATGGGCATAACTTCCACACCCAGATTTACACGGAAATGTTCATTAGCCTGATGGACTCCGAACGCTTCTTTTCGGCCGGCAGTGTGGATCAACAGCCCAAGAATCTGGCCTGCGAGATCCTCTATGGCCATGCCTGGCTGATGCCTGTGCCGGATCTGGACCGAACTGGCTACCTGGTCTGTATGGGCGGCAATCCGCTGGTATCCCAAGGCTCCATTTTGGGGGCGCCCGATGTGGAAAAGCGCTTCCGGGAACTGCGCGGACGGGGCGGAAAAATCGTGGTGATGGACCCGCGCCGCACCGAAACCGCGCGGCTGGCGGATGAACATGTGTTTATTCGCCCCGGCACGGATACGTTTTTCCTGCTGGCCTGGGTACACGAGCTGTTTGCCCGCGGCCTGGTGGACCTGGGCCGTTTGGCAGGACTGGTGGATGGGGTCGAGCGTGTTCGAGAATTGGCCCAGCCCTACAGCCCGGAGGCTGTCGCAAAAATTACCGGGGTTGGCGCCGCTACCATTCGCCGCCTGGTGGAGGAATTCAGCGCGGCGGATCGGGCGGCCCTGTATGGCCGTATCGGTTTGTGCACCCAGGAGTTCGGCACCCTGGCCAGTTGGCTGGTGGAGGTGGTGAATATTCTGACCGGGCGTCTCGATGTCCCCGGAGGGTCCATGTTCGCCCGCCCGGCCACCGGGCAGAATGAGGCGGCGCCCCATGTACCCCTGCAACATGGCCGTTTCTTTTCCCGAGCCCGGAGTTTTCCTGAATACATGGGCATGCTGCCGGCTTCACTCATGGCTGAGGAGTTGGAGTGCGCCGGAGAGGATGCGGTGCATGCGATGATCACCATTGCCGGAAACCCGGTGCTCAGTGTGCCCAATGGCAAGGGTGTGCGGCGGGCCATGGAAAAACTCGACTTTGTGGTGGCGCTGGATTTCTACATCAATGAAACCACTTCGCTGGCGGATATCATCCTGCCTTCCTGCAGCCAGTTGGAACACAGCAATTACGATTTCCTGTTTTCCGCCTTTGGGCAAAGCAATTTCGCCCGCTATAGCCCGCGGGTGTTCGAGCCGGAGCCGGACAGCAAGCAGCAGTACGAGTTGTTGTTGGAAGTTGCGGCGCGCATCAACGGCATGGAGGCTGACGCGCTGAACGAAATGATGCTGGAAGGAATGTTGCAGCGGGTCTGCGCCAGCGCCGAAGATCCGGCAGCGTTCGCGGCCCGCATCAAAGCCGAGACGGCGCCGTACCGGGACGGGGAGCGGCTGCTGGATATACTGCTGCGCATCGGCCCCTACGGTGACGGCTTCGGCGCCAATCCCGAAGGGCTGACCCTGGACAAGATTAAACAGCATCCCCACGGGCTTGATCTGGGTCCCCTGCAAGCCATGTTGCCCGGCGCCTTACGCACCGGGAATCAGCGCATTTCATTGGTTCACCCCTTGCTGGAGGCTGATTTTCCTCGCCTGGAGCAGGCCCTGCGGCGCGAACTGCCGGAGTTGGTCATGGTCGGGCGGCGCCACATCCGTGACATGAATTCCTGGCTGCACAATATCGTTAATTACGCCAGGGGAAAAAACCGTTGCACCCTGCTGATGAATCCCGCCGACCTGGCGCGCCATGGACTGGCCGATGGAGAGGAGGCGGAAATATCCACAGCGTTAGGCACCCAGATACTGCCGGTGACAGCCAGTGATGAGATGATGCCGGGGGTGGTAAGTTTTCCCCATGGTTTCGGGCATGTTTACCCAGGTACGGGGCAAACCACGGCGCAACAACGCCTGCCGGGACGCAGCGCCAACGATCTGATCGGCGATACGCTTGACCAACCTTCCGGGACTTCGGTCGTGAACGGCGTGCCGGTGCGGGTATCCAGGGTGGCTTGAGTTGCAAACGTCCTGGCCCGCATATCTCACCAACGTTCGTCGCGAGGGCGTTGCAGCGCCGCTGTGGCGGGGCGCACGGACGGAAAGACGCTGAGCTGTAGGGGTCGCACATGT
>JAPOQD010000162.1 GCA_026710905.1 Halieaceae bacterium | reverse complement strand
CGAACCTGTACCCGAAGGGTGCTCGCTGGTCTTTTACGCCGTGACGCGACCATGGTCCCTCAACCATAGACACCACTATGCTTTCGGTCGCGAGCACCCTTCGGGCACATGGCCCGCGTCTTGACGTAAAATCCTGCGCGATCATCGCATCCACTGGTGCATTATGCGGGCCAGACCAAGGCTGAAAATGATCCTCATGGGCTTCTCCGGAGTTCTGTTAGCCAGGGTTTTCGGATAGATGTGGCGCAATCAACAAGGCGCAGACCAATGTCAGCAACAGGGTGAAACCAATGGCGGAGTAGAGCTTGTAGCTGACCCAGAAAGCCTCGCTGAACTGGTAGGCTACCACCAGGTTGAGGGCGCCCACTACCACACAATTGGTGATCCACACACACATCAGCCTGAACCAAACCTCGTCGGGCAGGTGCAGCTGGCTGCCGAGGATTCGCTGCAACAGATTGCGCTCACTGAATAAGTGGCTACCGGCCAGGGCCAGCGCCAACCCCCAATTGAACACTGTCGGTTTCCAGAAAATGAAGGTCTGATCGCGAAACAGCAAAGTGGCGCCACCGAACACCATTACCGCGGCCAATAACCAGAGCAGGTTTTTGCCCACCTGTCGAACCAGCAACCAGGTGATGAGTACCTGGGCAACGGTGGCTATCATCAATACCGCGGTAGCACTGAAGATGCCATCCAGAGTATGGCTCCAGTCACCAAGCTCAATGGTAACGCCCCGCATCTGGTAGGTAATGAAAAACAGCAGTAACGGGATCAAGTCTGTAAGTTGCTTCATGCCCTGCAGTCTCACGCTGGAACCGGGTATCTGGAACCCGCATACTATGCGCGCATGATAATTGATTTTCAGCTACAGAGTAATGACCGGCAAAGCTGCGCCGGGGTTGCCCAATGAGCCAGTACTTCCAGCTACACCCGGTGAATCCCCAACCGCGCTTGATCAAACAGGCGGGGGATATTGTGCGCGCCGGGGGTGTTCTGGCGTACCCGACGGATTCCGCCTATGCACTGGGGTGCCATATCGGTGACCGCGGCGCCCTGGATCGCATCCGCCGCATTCGGCAGCTGGATGACCGGCACAATTTCACCCTGGTTTGTCGCGACCTGTCAGAACTGGCCAGTTATGCCCGGGTCGAAAACACGGCCTATCGCCTGCTGCGGCGCCACACGCCGGGCCCTTACACGTTTATCCTGCAGGCAAACTCGGAGGTGCCGCGCCGCCTGAAACATCCACGCCGAAAAACGATTGGCCTGCGCGTACCTGACAACGCCATCACCCTGGCGCTGCTGAACGAACTGCAAGAACCTTTGATGAGCGTGACCCTGATTATGCCTGGTGAGGAATATCCGCTACTGGAGCCCACCGACATTCGTGATCGATTGGAACACGAGGTTGACCTGGTGATTGATGGCGGTTACTGCGGCGTGGAGCCTACCACTGTTCTTGATTTGACCGGGCCGGCGCCGAGGTTGATGCGGCAGGGCAGGGGCGACGCAGAACCGTTTCAGGCAGGCTAACGGTTATGTAGCTGTGACCTTTCTCCAGCACAGGCCTCTCCAATGGCAATGAAGCCATCCACTTTCCTTGCTGCGCGGTTATAATGGCGGCTTGCCACAGGGGCGAGAGCGATCGTGAAAAATCCGAATGCCGGCGCCCCGGAGCCGGCATCAGAAGAAGGCGTCGGGAAGGCGGTTCCCACCTTGGCTGAATTGCGCCGCCGGCCGCAACAGGGTGAAATGCCCTTTGCGGTAGTGCTGGGCCAGGTAATGACCGAACTACCCAGCGACCTTTACATTCCACCCCAGGCACTGGAAGTATTCCTGAAAGCCTTTGAGGGTCCCCTCGACCTGCTGCTGTACCTGATAAGACGTCAAAACCTGGATATTCTCGATATCGATGTCTCCGAGGTGACCGCGCAATACATGCAATACGTGGAATTGATGGACGCCATGCAGTTTGATCTGGCAGCCGAATACCTGCTGATGGCGGCCATGTTGGCGGAGATCAAATCTCGCATGCTGCTGCCCCGCGCCAAGCCCGAGGAAGAGGAGGAAGCCGACCCACGGGCCGAGTTGGTCCGCCGTTTGCAGGAATATGAGCGTTTCAAGAAAGCTGCCCATGACATCGACCAGCTTCCCCGCATGGGACGGGAGTATTACCCCGCCTCCGCCAGCCCACCGGAGCTGGACCGCGCGCGGCCCGAGCCCGAGGTGGATCTGCGTGACTTGTTGGGGGCGCTTGACGAAGTGCTGCGCCGCGCCGCCATGTATCAGCACCACCAGGTACAGTTGGAGACCCTGTCAACCCGTGACCGCATGGCTGATATACTGGCCGGCCTGCGCGGTGGCCAACAGTTCGTTCCCTTTGCTTCCCTGTTTAAAATCGAGGAGGGCAAGCTGGGAGTGGTTGTGACCTTTCTGGCACTAATGGAATTGCTCAAGGAGTCCCTGGTGGAGATTGTGCAAACCGAAAGTTTCGGGCCAATTCATATTCGGGCCAAATCGGAAGTCAGCGAGCAGGCGGAGGTCTAGAATGGCGGCAACCAAGCTGGTGCAGATTCTTGAAGCCGCGATACTGGCAGCGGACAAACCATTGACCATACAAAATATGGCGGACTTGTTTGAGGAACAGCAGCGCCCCGCCAATGCAGACATTCGTGAAGCCCTGCGGGAAATTGCCCAGGCTTGTGAAGGGCGTGGCTTTGAACTCGGTGAAGTGGCCAGCGGCTTTCGTTTCCAGATTCGCCAGGAACTGAGCCAGTGGGTGGAACGGCTGTGGTCTGAACGTCCGGCAAAATACTCCAGGGCGTTACTGGAAACGCTGGCGCTGATTGCTTACCGCCAGCCCATTACCCGTGGCGAGATTGAAGAGACCCGCGGCGTGGCGTTGAGTTCCGGTATTATAAAAACCCTGCTGGAACGGGAATGGATCCGTGAGGTGGGGCATCGCGATGTGCCCGGCCGTCCGGCCTTGTTGGCAACCACCCGGCAGTTTCTTGATTACTTCAATCTCAAGCGGCTGGATCAACTGCCGGTTCTGGCGGAAGTCCGGGACTTCAGGACTCTTACCAGGGAGTTGGGTTTTGAGGAACTGGTGGACGGCCAGGGCAGCAGAGCTGAGGCGACAGCGGGGCAGCAAAGCGCGGAGCCCGATGGCGCCGGCTGACGAAAAACTCCACAAAGTACTGGCCCGCGCCGGTTTGGGTTCCCGGCGGGAAATGGAGCGCTGGATTCAGTCCGGCCGCGTCATTGTCAACGGCCGTCCGGCGATACTGGGTGACCGTGTTGATCGCTGGGCCAGCATCAGCGTCGATGGCAAATTGGTTGAAGGGCAGTCCGACCCGAGGACTCGCGTCATCCTCTATCACAAACCTCCGGGGGAAATTACTTCCCGCAAGGACCCGGATGGCCGTCGCACGGTATTCGACCGCCTGCCCGCGCTGGACAAGGGGCGTTGGGTTGCGGTTGGCCGACTGGACTACAATACCAGCGGCCTGCTGTTGTTTACCACCGATGGCGAACTCGCCAATGGGCTGATGCATCCCTCTGCCAATATCGAGCGGGAATACCTGGTCAGGGTACGCGGTGAAGTTACCGGGGAAACGTTGCGCGCCTTGTGCGAGGGGGTTAAGTTGGAAGATGGCATGGCGCGTTTTACCGATGTTCAGCCGGGTCCGCGCAAGGGCTCCAATCAATGGTATTACGTGGTCATCATGGAAGGCAGGACTCGCGAAGTACGCCGCTTGTGGGAATCTCAGGATTGCGAGGTTTCGCGTCTGAAACGCACTCGTTATGGAACTATTTTCATTCCCCCCAAGGTTCGCAAGGGGCAATGGCTGGAGCTGGAAAAGAGAGAGATCGGGGACCTCTATCGCAGTGCCGGGCTGAGCGCCAAGCCTATCGCAGTCATGTCGCGCCAGGACCGAGAGCGAATGGAGCGGCAGTTCAAAAAGCGCGGCTAGTACTCTTCGAGAGCTGTAACCTGCGCCGGACGGGCGCGCACAGACTGAATAAGATTGTCCTGCAGATGCAGGATTTCCAGATAGTAATCCTCCAACCGTATGCCCGCGTTGCCCTCGGGAAAACCCTCCAGGCGTTCCAGCAACAGTCCGTTTAGTGTTTTCGCCCCGGAGCTGGGTAATTCCCATTCCAGCGACTTGTTGATATCGCGAATTGTGGCGCTCCCATCAATGATGTAGCTGCCATCCTGTTGAGGATAGATGTCATCCACAGTCTCGGCCAGGTTGGAGGTGAATTCCCCGACGATCTCCTCCAGAATATCTTCCAGCGCCACAAGGCCCATGACATCTCCGTACTCGTCAACGACTACCGCCAGGCGGTGCTTGTTTTGCTGGAAATTCAGTAATTGCTTGTTAAGTGTAGCGCCCTCGGGGATGAAGTAGGGTGGCTCCAGGTACTCCTGCATACGGGCGCGGTCGAGACCATCGGCGTGCATGAAACGGCTGACATTGCGCATATGCAACAGGCCGCTGATATTGTTGATGTCTCCGTCGTACACCGGCAGACGGGTATATTCGCTATTTTGTATCTTGTTGAGTATGGCGGCGTCGGATTCGCTCAAATCAATGCCATAGACCTCGTTGCGGGGGGTAATGATGTGATTCACGGTGATCCTTTCCAACTCGAGAATACTCAGCAGCATGCTCTGGTGATGGTTTGGAATCAGGTGCCCGGCGTCGCTGACCAGGATACGGAGTTCATCGCTGGTAATGGCAAGCTCCGGATGTTCGGCCGCGTTGATGCCAATCCGTTTCAACATGACGTTGGCAATCCCGTTGACAAACCAGACTACCGGGTACATTAGCTTTAGCAAAGGCAACAAAACCAGACTGGCCGGAAAGGCGATTTTTTCCGGGTGCAGGGCGGCGATGGTCTTGGGAGTTACCTCCGCAAAGATCAAAATCACCAGGGTCAGCAAGATGGTGGAGACAGCGATGCCAGCGTCGCCCCACAGGCGGATGGCGATTACCGTGGCAATGGCGGAAGCAAGGATATTGACCAGGTTATTGCCGATCAGTATCAGGCCGATCAGCCGGTCCGTCCGTTCCAGCAAAAGACTGGCCCGGCGGGCGCCACGGTGACCGCTTTTCTTAAGATATTTCAAGCGGTAGCGATTGAGCGACATCATGCCGGTTTCCGAACTGGCGAAAAAACCGGAGACAATGACAAGCGCTACCAGCACAGAGAAGAGAAGACCCAGCGGTGCTTCGTTCAACTAGGAGAAACCCGGTGCAGACATTGGAAGTTAATCTTGAACAAAAATTTCCTGACGCGCAAGCGGCAGTAACGCTTGGTGAGATATGCGGGTTAAGCCCGTTGCAGGATCAGCTCCAGTACCAGCTTGCTGCCGAAATAGCCCAGCATCAGCACCGCGAACCCGGCCAGTGTTAACCGCACCGCCGTCTGGCTGCGCCAGCCCAGATAGTGGCGGCCCCACAACAGCATCGCGAACAGGCCCCATGCGCACAGTGTCAATAAGGTTTTATGCGCCAGATGTTGGGCGAACATATCTTCCAGGAACAGCAGACCGGTGCCGATGGACAGGGACAAAAGAATGAAACCAATCCACAACAGTTCAAACAACATGGTTTCCATGAGTTGCAGAGGTGGCAACAGTTGCAGCACCTTGCCAGTGTAGTGGTGGTGCAGACGGTAGTCCTGCAACGCTACCACCGCAGCCTGGCAAGTGGCCAGGGTAAGCACCGAGTAGGCCAGCACGGAACTGCCGATATGCGCCAGCATACCGGTGGAGAACTCTTCAAAAGGGCTGATATTGCCAGGGGCAGACGGCAGGATCAGCAGCGTTACCGCGGATAACGGGTACAATATCAGCAACAGATTTTCGAGTGGGCGGCGCGCCAGGCTGAGCACAAAGGCCAGGTTGATTGTCCAGAAGATCAGCACAGAAACCTTGAAGAAACCGAAGTTTATTCCCTCTGGTGACTGCACGGCGACCCAGGCGGAATAGCCATGCAGGACCAGCGCCAGCAGCGTCAGAACCTGCAACAATTGGCGGTCGAATTTTTTTCCCGTTCGCAACTGGCGCCAGTGCAGACCAGTAATCAGCAGGTACAGCGCGGCGGCAGTGAGGCTGGTTACCAGCATGCTTGGGCGGTGACTCCGGGTGACGTATACTGCCCGTCTTTTTACCGATTTAGCCCCACATAAGCAATAGCAGTGAGCCCCCCGGATGTTTGAAAACCTGAGTGAGCGCCTTTCCGGCAGCCTGCGCCGTATTAGCGGTAAGGCCAGGTTGAGTGAAGACAATATTCAGACAACGCTGCGCGAATTGCGCATCGCCCTGTTGGAGGCGGATGTTGCCCTGCCCGTGGTCAAGGAGTTTCTAGCCGCGGTCAAGCAGCGTGCGCTGGGTCAGGAAGTGGCCCGCAGCCTCAGTCCCGGTCAGACCCTGTTGAAGATCGTGCAGGCGGAATTGGAAGTGCTGATGGGTTCGGCCAATCAGGCGCTCAATCTCAGTACCCGTCCGCCCGCAGTAGTTTTGATGGCCGGCCTGCAGGGCTCGGGTAAAACCACTACCGCTGCCAAATTGGCCCGGCTGCTGAAGGAGCGGGACAAAAAATCCGTGCTGTTGGTGTCGGTGGACGTGTATCGCCCGGCGGCCATCAAACAGTTGGAAATTTTGGCTGCGGAGGTGGGCGCCGATTTTTTCCCCAGCGACCAAAGTCGGCAGCCTCTGGAGGTTGCAGAGTCTGCTATCGCTCAGGCCAAGCTCAACTTTTGTGATGTAGTGATTGTAGACACCGCCGGCCGCCTGGCCATCGACGAAACGATGATGACCGAAATCACCGCCCTCCACACAGCCATCCGGCCGATTGAAACGCTTTATGTGGTGGACGCCATGGCGGGTCAGGATGCCGCCGCCACCGCCCGCTCCTTCAATGATGCATTGCCTTTGACTGGTGTGGTATTGACCAAGGTGGATGCGGACAGCCGTGGCGGCGCAGCCTTGTCGGTGCGTGCCGTCACCGGCAAGCCGATCAAATTTCTCGGCGTTGGTGAGAAGACTACCGCCCTGGATGCGTTCCATCCGGACCGCCTGGCCGCACGCATTCTGGGTATGGGCGATATGCTGTCGCTGATAGAGGAAGCCGAGCAGAAGATCGACAGGCAGAAGGCTGAACGCCTGGCGCGAAAGGTCAAAAAGGGCCAGCGCTTTGATCTTGAGGATTTTCGGGAACAATTGCGGCAACTCAGCGATATGGGGGGTGTGGCCAGTATGCTCGACAAACTTCCCGGCATGGGCCACTTGGGCCAGGCTGCACAGCAGCAGATGGATAGCAGGCAGTTGGTCCTGATGGAAGCGATGATCAATTCCATGACCGCGACCGAGCGCAGTCGCCCTGAAATCATCCAGGGCTCGCGCAAGCGCCGTATTACCAGGGGATCTGGCACCCGGGTGCAGGATCTTAACCGGCTGCTCAAGCAGCACCGGCAAATGCAGAAGATGATGAAAAAAATGAAGGGTGGCGGAATGCAGAAGATGATGCGCGGGCTTGGTGGAATAATGCCAGGAGAATCCGGTAGTACACCGTCTGGAATGCCCCCCTTCCGGTAAATCCAGCGGGAACCGGCCGCAAAGCGTGGACCCTGCCGCGGCATATCTACCAGGTGGAGGCTTGAGAGTGAGCAGGCGGATACAACTGGAAGACAGTTGGCTGAAAGCGTTGGGCAATGAGTTTGAACAGGAATACATGCGGCAACTGCGCAGTTTCCTGCAGGCGGAAAAGGCGGCACGCAGGGTTATTTACCCTCCCGGCCCTCAGATTTTCAATGCCTTCAAGCATACGCCCCTGCCCAGTGTAAAGGTGATAATACTCGGGCAGGACCCCTATCATGGGCCGGGACAGGCTCATGGCTTGTGCTTTTCCGTACCGGAAGGCATCGATATTCCCCCCTCACTGCAGAATATCTACCGGGAACTTGAGCAGGACCTGGGAGTACCTGCCCCCAGGCACGGCTGTCTGACCTCCTGGGCGGAGCAGGGTGTACTGCTGTTGAATAGCGTCTTGTCGGTGCGCAGGGGCCAGGCCGCATCACACCAGGGTCGAGGCTGGGAACAATTCACCGACCGGGTAATTGCGGAGATCAATCAACAGCGCCAGGGGGCAGTGTTCATGCTTTGGGGCAGCTACGCCCAGCGCAAGGGCGCCATGGTTGATGCGGGGAAGCATCTGTTGCTGAAGGCGCCGCATCCCTCCCCATTGAGTGCCCACCGGGGATTTTTCGGTTGCCGGCATTTCAGCCGCGCCAATGATTACCTGCAACAACAGGGCCAAACGCCGGTCAACTGGGTACCCTAACCCGCATATCTCACCAACCTTCTACTGCGGCCGCCGCAGCACTCGCCGTGGCGGCGTGTGCTCCCTCAAGCCGCTTCAACATAGTGTCAACTATGCCT
>JAPOQD010000208.1 GCA_026710905.1 Halieaceae bacterium | reverse complement strand
GGACGCGGCCATGCTCCCTCAACCATAGTCACCACTATGCTTTCGGTCGCCAGCACCCTTCGGGCACATGGCCCGCGTCTTGACGTAAAATCCTGCGCGATCATCGCATCCACTGGTGCAACATGCGGGCTAGCGTTCCCTCGGCGGCCTTTTCCCACTCCAGATAATAGGGCTCTACCTGTTTTTGATAGAATTTATGGCAGGTTTGCCGGAACATCTCGTGTTCAGTGCTGAGTATGGCGGCCTCAGGCGACAACTGTCTGCTCCAGCAAGGCCGCTATCCGGTCCTCGCTTTTTCCCAGTTCTTTCAGCAATTGCCTGCTTGATTCACCGGGAACCTGGGCGTAACGATGATGACCAACCTCGGAACGTGAGAACCGCATCATTACCCCCAACTCTCTGACCTTCCCAAAGAGTGGATGAACGGATGTCTGGACAAGGCCGGCTTTTTCAAAGTCCGGTCCCTGTAATACCTCCTGTTCGACATTTCGGCGGCATTCCTCAACCCAAATTCCCTTCGCCTCCAAAATCCCGGTAGCTTCTTCGGTAGACCACCGCGCTATGCGCTCAGCCATGCCGTCCGCTACCGACTCATCCCATTGCTCGGGGTCATGGCCGAGAACTTCCGCCAGTCCCAACAGGCTGGACAAGCCGGCTACGGCTTTTTCGCCGCGAACGGCGACAGCTATCCAACCATCGGTTGTTTGATAGAGGGCTTCGGCGGGATGAAAACCGGTGCGCGTTGCGTTGAGTTGCATGATGTTGTCAAACTCAGCCTCGGTTGTTTGCAATAATTCCGACAGCAGATACACGCCGGCGTTTACCAGTGGAATTTCAAGAGCCATGCCGTAGCCGCTATGCGCTCGATGATACAGAGCAGCCAATGTTCCTATCGTCCCAAGCAAACCACCGGTGTAGTCAACCATGGAAGTTCGATTCCATATGGGCTCATTTGCTTTTCCTCCAGCGCGGAACTCATGCCCACAAAGCGCTTGCATGACCATGTCGAATCCGGCCCGCTCAGCCAGGGGACCGCTGGAACCATAGCCCGGACTTTCAAGGGCAATCAGTTCCGGTTTTAGCTCATGCAGTTGCGCAGCGGCAATACCGAGCCGCCCGGCTACACCGGTTCGAAAGTTACTGGTGATGATGTCGGCGCTGCAACACAGTTCCCTGGCGATTTCAATACCGTCGGGTTCTTTCATATTCAGCGAAATTGCTCGTTTGCCCCGATTGGATGCCGTATGGGACCGAAAAATGCTGCGATTGGGATCGCCGGAGAGTGGTTCTACCTTAACCACTTCAGCACCCAGGTCAGCCAGTACCACAGATGCGAAAGGCCCTGCCACGAAGGCGCCGAAATCAACGACCCGCACCCCCGACAGTGGTTGTTCTCCACCGCCAGTCCGCTTGTTCAACGGCACGGCGGATGCTTTGGATACAATGGGATGGCCGACATGGCGCACCCCATCTTCACCCTCGGCAATAACGCCATTATGTTGAATTTGCGGCAGGTCCCAACACGCTCCCGGAGCGAGTACCGGTTCCGCCGGCAAACCAAGCGACCAAATTCCATCGAGTAATTCCCGGCTGGTTTTTTTCGCAATATGTTCCGCCAGCAGATCAATTTCGCCGAAAAAATTCTTCGGGTCGTCGGTCGGCTTTGGCATGCCGCTGTCGTCCGGCGTGACGCTGGGGTCGTCGATATCCAGCGCCTGGTACATTCGATATTTCGATCCGGCGCCGCCAATGACAATGTGAATATAGACTCCGTCCGCACAGCGGAATACCAGCGGATAGGGGTCCATGGGCATGACAAAGTTGGTTCCCGGCCCCGGGTCGGCAACATCGCACCACAGACCCGCTACCCAGGTAAGAGCCCCCTCGAACAGGGAAGTGGCGACAACTTGCCCCCGGCCGCTTAGCTCACGTTCATACAACGCCGCCAACAATCCACACAGGCCGCGCAGTGCGGCGCCGTAATTCGTTGGTGAAAAACTCATCGGTATCGGCCGGCCGGTGAAATGTTCCCATACCAGCCCGGAGCGCGCCTGTAGCAATATATCCACCGCGGGGCCACAGCAAGAATCCATACCGGGTGGATAGGCTTCGATATCCAAAATCACCAACCCGGAGTTGTGTTGCTGTAATGACGCAGCGTCGCTACAGCGGGTCATGTCCGGGTGATCTTCACCGCCTGTTATGCAAACATCGGCATTCGCCAGCAGTGAAGCGAGTTGCTCCCCTGTCACGCCGGATTGTGTAGCGTTACCAGCAGCACCGAGCCAGGCGCCATAAGCCGGGTAGATATCATGAAAGGGGTCGCCATCCGGCGGCTCCACGCGAATGACACTGGCGCCCAGTTCGGCGAGAAATTTAGCGATCAGGGCAGGCGCCATTCCTGAGCCCATATTGATGACAGTAAGATCAGCCAGCATTTTTACTGTCCGGGTCACTTTATTTTTCCATTTCTGCCAGCTACGTACCCATGAGGAGCAGCGCCCCCCGATGCTGTATGTGGGATGGAAGTATTCGCTCACTCTCAGTATAGCGCTCGTTAGGCCACCGCTCAAGCACAATGCTTTCCAATCAGTTTACCGCGGCGTAGAATGCTGACCGATATTACGATGCATACGGCTTCAAAGCAGGGCAAAGGCCAGAGTAATGTCCGCCACTATCGTGCCGGCAGACAGCGATTTCGCATACCAGGAAGAAATTCTACAAGGCGTATCCCGCACCTTTGCCCTCACCATTCCCCAGCTTCCCGGCTCATTGCGGTATGTAGTGAGCAATGCCTATCTCTTGTGCCGAATCACCGACACCATCGAAGACGAACCTGCTCTGTCGCTGGAGCAGAAACAGATTTTCTCGGAACGCTTTATCGAAGTTGTCGCGGGTCGCGAACCCGCGCAGCCGTTCGCGGATGAACTTGGCGCATTGTTGTCGTCTTCGACCACCGCAACCGAACACAATCTGATTGCCAACTCCGCCCGCGTCATCCGCACCACCAACAGGTTTCGGGAAACCCAACGCAAAGCGCTCGAACGATGTGTCAGGATCATGTCCCGTGGAATGGTGGAATTCCAGCAAACAGCGTGCCTCGACGGCTTGGATGATCTCCCTCACCTTGATCGTTATTGCTATCACGTGGCTGGTGTAGTCGGCGAAATGCTCACCGAGCTGTTCTGCGACTACTCCGAAGAAATCGCCGAGCGGCGCGAGCAATTACTCGCGCTAGCTGTTTCCTTCGGCCAGGGACTACAAATGACCAATATCCTGAAGGATATATGGGACGACCAGTGCCGCGGCGTATGCTGGTTGCCACGTGATGTATTTGTTGCGGCAGGTTACGATCTGCGCTCACTGTCCACCGGGCAAACCGGACCCGGCTTCGTCAAGGGGCTGCATGAGCTCCTGGCTGTCGCCCGCCACCATCTCGCCAATGCCCTGGAGTTCATCATGGTTATTCCATCCAGTGAAACCGGCATCCGCCGACACTGTCTTTGGGCGCTGGGGATGGCTGTACTGACCCTGCGCCGCATCCACGCGAAACCGCAGTTCAAGAACGGCCAGGAGGTGAAAATTTCTCGCTACAGCGTGCGGGCGGTCACCGCCGCCACCAGTATCCTGGTGCGCTCGAACATGGCGTTGAGGTTCGTCTTCAAGCTGTTGATTCTTGGCCTGCCCAAGTCCGGTCCAAGTCCTCTTGAGCAGACGCAGTCGTGACCTGATGCGCAAGGTGCTAGAATACGGCTGTCCTGTCACCAAGCTGATCGTGGTAACAAGCCGGTTATGGAGAAAGTAATGCGGATCATTTTGGCTCAACCGCGCGGATTCTGCGCAGGAGTCGACCGCGCCATCACAATAGTTGAAAAGGCGCTGGAACAGTACCAGCCTCCGATCTACGTTCGCCACGAAATTGTCCATAACCGCCAGGTAGTGGACAACCTGAAGTCGAAAGGGGTGAAGTTCGTGGAGAAGATCGAACTGATTCCTGACGAGTCGATTGTGGTGTTCAGCGCACATGGTGTATCGCAGAAAGTCGAGCAGGATACCCTGGAGCGAGGTCTGCAACCCATCGACGCCACCTGTCCGCTGGTTTCGAAAGTCCACCTGGAAGGCCAGCGCTATGCCGCCAAGGGTTTCGAAGTCGTCCTGATCGGTCATGAAAACCATCCCGAGGTCGAAGGCACCCTGGGCCAGATTCCGGGGCCGGTTTTTCTGGTCAGTGATTTGAAAGACGTAGCGGCGCTAAAGATCCGTGATCCCGAAAAAGTCGCCTATATCACCCAGACCACCCTTTCGGTTGACGATACCCGGGATGTAATTGCGGCGCTGCGGCAGCGTTTCCCAAAGATCACGGGACCGGATGTCCGGGACATATGCTATGCGACCCAAAACCGCCAGGCTGCCGTGCGCAAGCTTGCCACCCTGGTAGATTTGATCCTCGTGGTGGGTGCAGATAACAGCTCAAATTCGAATCGCCTTTGCGAGGTGGGCATCGGTAGCGGCGTACCAAGCCACCTGGTCGAGGACCCGGCAAAGGTCGACCCCGAGTGGCTGCATGGGCGCGAAACCATCGGTATTACCGCCGGCGCCTCAACTCCCGAGGAACTGGTGCAGGACCTGATTGAAAGCCTGCGAGAGTTCGCAGACCTGGAAGTTTCAACAATGGACGGCATCGAGGAAAATGTCCATTTCGGTCTTCCCGCTTCCTTGCAAGAAGCAGAGGCGGCAACCGAATCTGAATCCGTCTAGTAATCTTTTCGCAGTAAAGAGCCCGGCAAGAGGGTACGGCCAAGTTTTCCTGGATGGTTATGTGCCGTATAACGGGGATAGATGCCGGGACACTACAATATTCTTTGGCGGGCTGCATCCTGCGTAAATCTTTGTTTGATGTAGGCTAACAGCATTTCCTGAAAATTTTCGGCGATATTCTCACCACTGAGGGTTTTGACCCGTTCGCCATCAATGTACACAGGGGCGCTCGGCCGTTCATTGGAGCCGGGCAGGCTGATCCCGATGTCGGCCTGGCGGCTTTCTCCCGGGCCGTTGACCACGCACCCCATCACCGCGACGGATAGATTTTCAACACCCGGATATTGCCGCTTCCAAACCGGCATTTCCCCCTCGATGTAACGCTCGATGTTCTGGGCCAGCCGCTGGAAGTAATCGCTGCTGGTACGCCCACAGCCAGGGCAGGCGGTGACGGCCGGCATGAAATGCCGCAAATCCATACTCTGTAGAAGGTCGCAGGCCACCCGCACCTCTCCGGTGCGGTCATGGCCAGGTTCCGGCGTCAGCGACACCCGTATGGTATCGCCGATTCCACGCCGCAGGAGTATGGCAAGCGCCGCGCTGGAGGAGACAATCGCCCGGGTGCCCATGCCCGCTTCAGTCAAGCCCAAGTGCAGCGGATAATTGCAGCGTTTGGCCAACTCGGTATAGACCTGAACCAGCAACGGAACCCGGCTCACCTTGCAGGACAGGACAATGGCATCATGCGGCAGGCCAATTTCCTCAGCCATCTCTGCGCTGCGCAGCGCCGATTCGATCATTGCCTCACACTGTACTTCGACCGCATCCCTGGGCGTATCGCGTTTGGCGTTTTCATCCATCAACTCGGTCAGCAACACCGGATCGAGGCTACCCCAGTTGACGCCGATACGAACCGGTTTCCGGTGACGGCAGGCAAGCTCGATAAATTGGGTGAAATGCGGATCCCGCGCCTTGCCACGGCCGACGTTTCCCGGGTTCACCCGGTATTTGTCCAAGGCTTTGGCGCACTCCGGGTATTCGGCCAGCAGCTTGTGCCCGTTGTAGTGAAAATCGCCGATCAGCGGTACGGAAATATTGCGCGACAGTAACTGTTCGTGGATTCTGGGGACTGCCGCCGCAGCTTCACGGTCATTTACGGTCAACCGGACCATCTCGGAACCGGCACGCACCAAAGTTTCCGTTTGCGCTACGGTCGCGGTGACATCAGCCGTTGGCGTGTCGGTCATCGCCTGGACAACGACCGGATACTCAGAGCCGAGAGTTACCGAACCGATCCGTACCGCAACAGTTTCATGGCGGCCGGAAATAAAAGCGTCACTGTCACTCATACTCGGGAGCCCGGAGGCCAATGTCCATTTCAAGGGAAAAGTATACCCGATGGCACTGGCCTGTAACATGCAGAGCCCAGCAGCCTGTCGGACATGGGGCTTTCCCTCGCTACGAACGTTCAAGCCCGACAGGCTAGCCCGCATATTTGCACCCTTCGGGCACATGGCACCCTTCGGGCACATGGCACCCTTCAGGCACATGGCACCCTTCGGGCACATGGCACCCTTCGGGCACATGGCACCCTTCGGGCACATGGCACCCGATCGCTTGAGGTCGTTGTGAAGATTCATGTCTAACAATGAGTTATTCCTGTCAACTCAACTTTGTCACGATTGCAAAGTGGACTGGGTGCGGGCCAGCTCGGCTTATGCGGACAACCCGGCAAATCTGCTATGATCGGCGCCGAGGTCAGCGGCGCAGATTCGAAATTCAGGAAAAATAGTGAGCGAAAAGTTTCCCTTTCTGTCTCGCATTGAGAGTCCCTCCGACCTGCGCGCCCTGGATAGGGAGGACCTTCCCGCCGTTGCCATGGAATTGCGCGAATTTCTGATTCAAAGCGTGGCCCGTTGCGGTGGACACTTCGGCGCCAGCCTGGGAACCGTCGAGTTGACGGTAGCTTTGCACTATGCCTTGAACACGCCGGAAGATCGGATCGTCTGGGATGTCGGGCATCAAAGTTACGGACACAAGGTGCTGACCGGCCGCCGGGACCAGTTGGAGTCGATCCGGCGCAGCGGGGGGCTGGCGCCGTTTCCCAGCCGTGATGAAAGCCCTTATGACTGTTTCGGGGCGGGACATTCCAGCACATCGGTCGGCGCCGCACTGGGCATGGCCCTGGCTTGCCAGCAACTCGGAGTCTCCCGCGAGACTGTCGCCGTACTTGGGGATGGCGGCTTGACCGCCGGTATGGTCTATGAAGCTCTGAATCATATGGGCGAGACCAATGCAGACGTGCTGGTGGTGCTCAACGACAACCGGATGTCGATCTCGCCGAACGTCGGGGCGATGTCCCGTTACCTGACCAGGCTGCTTGCGGGTGATTTCTACACCACTGTGCACAAGGGTGGTGGACGCATCCTGAGTCCGGTGCCACGCCTGCGCGATTTTGTTCTTCGCGTGGAGGATCAGATCACGGGGCTGCTCATGCCGAGTACCCTGTTCAAGGAAATTGGAATGCAGTATTTTGGCCCGGTTGACGGCCATGACGTTTCCGGATTACTGCAGATCGTTGAAATGTTGCGCGAGCGCTCAGGGCCGCGCCTGTTACACGTGGTCACCCACAAGGGCAAGGGCTACGAGCCAGCCGAGGAAGATCCTGTCGGATACCACGCGGTTCCGCAGTTTGACCCGGAAATCGGCGTACAGAAAGGCGGCCCTGGGGCGCGTACCTATACCAAGGTGTTCAGCGACTGGTTGTGCGATCAGGCCGCAACTGACTCCAGGTTGATGGCGATTACACCGGCCATGCGTGAAGGCAGTGGCCTGGTGCGCTTCGCAAAGGAGTACCCGGAGCGTTACTTCGATGTGGGGATCGCCGAACAGCATGCGGTCACACTGGCGGCCGGTATGGCCTGTGAGCAGGCGAAGCCGGTGGTAGCGATTTATTCCACGTTTCTGCAACGCGGTTATGATCAGTTGATCCATGACGTAGTGGTGCAGGATCTCGATGTTCTGTTCGCAATTGACCGTGCCGGGCTGGTTGGCGCCGACGGGCGCACCCATGTCGGGGCGTTTGATCTGTCCTATCTGCGTTGTCTGCCAAATATGGTGATTATGGCGCCCTCCGACGAGAACGAGTGCCGCAGGCTATTGAGCACCGGGTATCAACATTCTGGTCCGGCAGCGGTGCGCTATCCCCGTGGCGGTGGGCCGGGCGCCGCCGAAGAAGCAAGCCTGGAGCCGCTGCCGCTGGGGCGGGCGCGGATGGTGCGCGAGGGCCGGGACATTGCTTTTCTGGTATTCGGCAGCCTGCTGGACCAGGTACAGCCCATCGCCGAGGAAAAAAACGCGACTCTCGCCGATATGCGGTTCATAAAACCCCTTGATTCAGAATGTATTGAGCGCTTGGCAGCCACGCATTCACTGCTGGTGGTGGTTGAAGATAATTCGATCATCGGCGGTGCGGGCGCCGCGGTAATGGAACATCTTGCAATGGTCAGACCCTGCAGAATCTTGCGGCTCGGCCTGCCGGACCACTATATCGATCACGGTACACGCGAGGAGCAACTCTCGGCAGCAGGTTTGGATAGCAGCGGAATCCGCAAGTCGATCGCGTTATACTGCGCTGAAGCCTGAAAGCGCCAACGAATTTACAACTCGTCCAGGAAGTTCATTCGTGCTCTGAAAGCCACTCGCGAGCAACCTGCAGGAGGTATTGGGACATGTCAATTTACAAGCCAAGACTGCCCTTTTGCCTGACCATGGTGTTCTCGTTTTTGGCGGCAAACACCTCCACGGCACAATCCATTGAAGATGCTTACGCAGCATACACTGAAGGCCGATTCGTCGAGGCCACCGAAATCGCCGAAACCCTTCAAACCTCCGAAGGACACGCGCTGGCAGCCAACTCTCTGGCAATATACAGCTATTATGTAGCCGACGACGGTAGCAAACAGGGCCTGTTCACTCGCGCCGCCCTGTTGGCGCAAGAGGCGATTCGACTGGATGCCTCCAATCCGCAGGCTCATCTCCAATGGGCGCATTCAACGGGCCGTTATGCGCAAACCATCGGCGTGTTGAAAGCAGCCAATCAGGGTTATGCGAAGAAGGTACGCGACTCGATCAAAACCGCGCTTGAACTGGACCCGGAAATGGCCTCCGCTCATTTGAGCCTGGCCACCTGGCACGCCGAGGCCATCAGCGCTGGTGGTTTTATGGCTGGCGTGCTTTATGGAGCTTCCAGGAAAAAGGCCCTGGCGCAATTCGAGAAAGCCCTGGAACTGGCGCCGGAGCAGAAAGTAGTACTCGTTGAATATGGGCTCGGTCTGCTGCGCCTGGGTGGCGGAGCCAACCGTAAACGGGCCCATGACCTGCTGCTGCGTTCAAGCCAAATACCTTCGCTGGATGCCCACGACCGCATTCTCCACCAACTGGCTGTCAGGCAACTTGAGGTTCTTGACGGCCAGAATCCACCAAAGTAACGGAACGGGCAAAGCGGGTCTGGCCGCGATTGATCGGGGCGAGCAGGACCTTGTCGGATAGAGAGCTTGACCAGATTGTGCTGGATATTTATCGCTCGGTCCCAATCTGACCGGAACCTGGCTGTTCGCGGCAGGCTCTATAACACCTGTTACAGAAATCAGTTAGAATGAGGCTTTCTGTGCGGGGGGCCTGGCCGTGAATACACTGACTTCAATCGACCATCTCGCGGTATCTGCCAACTCCCAATCAGAGTTGAAGGAATGGTTACACGGGCAGCGTAAGGCCTTTATGGCCGCCAGTTAGCAGGCAGATCACACCGGGACGCTACTCCCATGGAAAGAAATGGTTGCATTTCAAGAGCTTCGTTGCGCAGTCATCCACTGTACCGGGTACTAAGCAAGCTGGGCGCGCACCCGTGCCCGGAGGGTGCCGGGTGAGCAATACACTCCTTGCTACTGTTTGGGGCGGACGGCTGGAGATAACTCCTTGACAGAGAGAAAACACGGGTCAGCCCTTGACCGTCCGGTGACTGCCGGCTTGCGTGGCGCCTCGTGGGACCCGGAGCTTGTGCCCGCCGAAATGAAAACCACGGTGTTTCCCCTGCGCACCTTTGATGGGGCTCCCATTGTTGGGTACTTGCACGCTCGCGGCGGGGAACACAACGCCGTCTTCATCATGCACCCGAGAGAATTATTGGTATCGCATTATCTGGCGCCGTATTTGGTGGCCGCCGGCTATGCCTGCTGGGTGCAGGGCCCCAGAACTATCGGCAATGACTTGCGGCTTGAACATGAACTCGCGTTACATGACGTGGCCGCCGGCATGCTGAAGCTGGATGATTTGGGTTTTGAAAAGACCATATTGCTGGGCAACTCCGGCGGCGCCGGATTATTTGCGTATTACAACCAGCAGTCCCTGCTCGCCGGCGCTCAGCGCGTTGCCCGTACGCCTGGCGGCCGGCCCAGCAAGTTAGCCGAATCTCCGTTACCGGCCGCGGATGGATTTATCCTGGTCGCACCGCACCCTGGGCAGGGAAAATTACTGTTATCGACGATTGACCCCTCGGTCAGCGATGAGGCGGACCCTTTCTCAGTCAAGCCGTCGTTGGACCCGTTTAGCGCCGCGAACGGCTTCCGCTCCGGTGCAGACGGCGGCGCCAGTTACGCTGCTGATTTTGTTGCACACTACAGGCAGGCGCAGGTGGAGCGGGTTGAACGCATCGACCAGATGGCAAAAGACAGCATTGCGCAGCGCATGTCCGAGAGGAAAAAACTGAAAGAAGGGCACACGGCGAACCCTTACCAGGCTGCGTATTCCGGGGTTTTCACCGTCTGGCGCAGCGACGCGGATTTACGCTGTTTCGATCTGTCGCTGGACCCGTCTGAGCGGCGCTGGGGCAGCGTATGGGGCGCCAATCCAATGGTATCCAATATGGGTAGCGTTGGTTTTGCACGCATTTGTACGCCGGAAAGTTGGCTTTCCACCTGGTCGGGCATGAGTTCCCTGGCCTCGTTCGAAAAATGTGGCGGCGCCATGGAGCAGCCGGTGCTGATGATTTACTACACCGGCGACAATAGTGTATTTCCTGCCGATGCCGACGCAATTTTCAATGGCATCCGCAGCAGCGACAAACTGCGCCGTGATATACGCGGCAATCATCACGGCCAATCGCTGCGTGTGGACGAAGCCAATGGGCAGGCCATTGCCGCCAAACAGGCCGTAGACTGGTTAAGAGACAGGTTCCCAGACATTAACTAGAGAGTAATCACCTATCTGGAGGGAGGCCCACTGTGATGACTGGCGTTCGCGAACCAATTCCCGGAGTGGTCTACCCGGACCCGAAACGGCTGAGTCAATACCTTGACAGCGGCGAGTTACCCCAAATCTCACTCGCCGAGGCCTTGTGTGCATCCTTCAAAACGCATGCCGGCGCCACAGCGCTGCACACACCGGACGGGCCTGTCGGTTACGCCGAATTGGACTCCTTGACCGATCGATTCGCCGCCGCTCTGCTTGGACTTGGCCTGGAACCCCTGGACCGGGTGCTATTCCAGTCGGACAATTGCGCCGAACTGGTCTATGCCTTTGTGGCCTGCCTGAAGGCCGGGCTTATACCCGTGTGCACGCTGGCCGCACACCGAGAGAAAGAAATCGGCTTCCTCGGTTGTCACGTCGACGCGCGTTTGCACATTGTGCAAGGCAGTGGCGGCGGTTTTGACCTGGAAGAATTCGCCCTGGGCATGCAGAAGGAAATTTTGACCATTCGCCACATCGTGTCACTCACCGGCCCAGCCCGCGATGGTGTGATGGCAATGGACGAACTG
The DNA here is from genome assembly GCA_026710905.1 of Halieaceae bacterium. Classification (GTDB taxonomy): domain Bacteria; phylum Pseudomonadota; class Gammaproteobacteria; order Pseudomonadales; family Halieaceae; genus JAPOQD01. The sequence continues at coordinate 9,291 of JAPOQD010000208.1, read as the reverse complement.
ATCAATGGGATTGCTGCCGACAAGGCGCGCGTCGAGGTCGACGAGGTCCCGCGCGACCCGTTTCAAGTTGGCGTGTTCCAATTGTCCGGCGGCACGACCGGCACCCCAAAAGTCATTCCGAGAATGCAAAATGACTACTTGCTGAATGCGCTGCTGACCAGTGAAGTACTCGGTTTTCGCCGCCAGGATGTGATGTTCATGCCCATGCCCATCATTCACAACGCCTGCATGATTTGCTGCCTGCTACCCACATTGCTCAGCGGCGCCAGCTTTGCTATCGCAGCGGATATGCGCCCGGAAAGCTGGGCCACTTTGTTTGCGCAGAACAAACCGAGCTTCCTTTTTCTGATCAGACCTCTACTGCCACGCCTGGAAGCTGCGTTGGAAATTCAGCCGGCCGCGCTTGATTCTATTCGTGCATTCTGGTCGGCCGATGCCGCTCGTGTCATACGTCACAAGTACAACAAACCCGCTTATGGCATGTTCGGCATGGCGGAAGGCATGAATATGTATTGTCGAGAAGGCGACCCGGACGAAGCGCTCGATTGGACCGTCGGCCATCCCCTGTCTCGCTTTGATGAAGCCAGATTGGTCAGGCCAGGCACTGAAGAAGATGTCGATGATGAAGAAATTGGCGAACTGATTTGCCGCGGACCATACACACTCGCGGGTTACTACAACGCGCCTGAGCGTAACCGGGAGGCATTCACAACCGATGGCTATTACAAACCCGGCGACCTGATGGTACGCCGGAAAATAGGGGGCCGGCACTACTACGCGTTTGCCGGCCGCACCAAGGATGTTGTAGACCGGGGCAGTGAAAAAATAAATTGTGAAGAAGTGGAAACGGCGGTGTCCACCCACGCCGCCGTGGCGGGTTGCGCGGTAATCGGCATGCCGGACCCGGTTCTCGGTGAGCGGGTTTGTGTTTATATTGTGCTGCGGGCCGGGAAGCAGGCTCCAGACGTTCCCGAACTGCAGGAACATCTGAAATCCCTGGGCTTCGCCAAGTTCAAGTGGCCAGAAAGAATTGAATACATCGAAGCCTTGCCACTTACCAAGGTAGGCAAATTGGACAAGGCAAGCTTGCGCAAGGACATTAGCCTGCGCCTTGAACAGGAAAGCGGACAGGAGTAGACCATGCAACTTCGATTAAACGGTGTACACCACAGCGCTCGCCCGACCTGGAAGCTCAGGGAAACCATAGAGTTCTACCGCGACAAAATGGGTCTGCCTCTGGTGCATTGCGTTTCGTCCAGAGGCTGGGGCGCCGCTGAACATCCTGATTTTTTGCATTTCTTTTTTGACAGCGGCGCCGGCGGAACCATTGCTTTCTTTTATTATCTGGGTGACGAGCAGCCCGAGCATTTGATCCATCGCCCCGAATACAACATTGATGCTCACCACACGGCGTGGCGTGTAGAAAGCAACGAAGAGTTGCTGGCCTGGCGAAGCCGGCTGGAACAGAACGGCGTGGAAATCATGTATCAAATCGAGCACGAAGTCATCGAGTCGTTCTATTTCCGGGACCCAAACGGGTATTACCTGGAGATTGGCCGTCCTCTTCGCGAGTACGTCGAACTCGACCAGCGGGATTCAGCGGCCACACTGGAAGCGGCGTTGACGGCAGAGGCAGAGCAGCCCCTGAAAAATATTGAGAGTGTCTGGAGGGCGAAAGGCAAGGCGCTTAATCGCATCTATCCCTGCACTGCCGCTATCAGTATTTACGTGCCGGACTTCCCGGAATTCGAAGCCTTTCTGGCTTGCGCACGCCAGGTGGGAAATTGTCATGTCCGTGAACCGGTCGATGGTTATTGGCGCATTGAGGCCGACCGGGAAATCAGCTTCAATCGCAAGGCTGCCGGACTCGGACCCGCCCTCTGGAACAGTGCTCTGGCCGGCGGATTTTGCGGCAGGATTATTGAATACAACCGCGATGTCTTGCGTATTGCCAGAGCAGATTGAAAACAGGGTTTGACGTGAGCCCCGCCACAGCGGCGCTTCAACGCCCTCGCGACGAACGTTGGTGAAATATCCGGGCTAAAACAGCCTCGGGACAGCTATGCGGACTAAACCTTGAATATCGTGGTATGTGGCGGCGGGCCGTCCGGACTGTACTTCGCCCTGTTGGCGAAAAAGCATCTTGCCAACATCGGGACGGTCACTGTCTTCGAACAAAACCCGCGCGATGCCACCTTCGGCTTCGGCATTGTGCTGGCTGACCGGGGTCTGCATCGCCTCAGGCAGGCCGACCCCGAATCCTGCGAGGTAATTACCCGATCCTGCTTTCAGTCACGCAATCGGATTGTCACCCATCGCGATGAAAAGATCTTTATTGAAGGTGGTGGTTCCGGTGGGGCTATCGCCCGCCTGCGACTGCTGCAAATTCTTCAGCGCTGTTGTGAATCAGCGGGTGTTGAAGTGCTCTATGAGCATCCACTCAATGCCGGCAATCTGCCCGAAGCGGATTTGATCGTCGGCGCCGATGGAGTCAATTCGGTGGTGCGCGCTGCCCATGCAGACGGCTTCGGCGCCACCAGCCATACCCTCACCGGCAAACTGGCATGGTACGGAACCGCAGCCCACTTCCCCTACCCTATTCTCAGTTTCAAACAGAATGAGTTGGGTTATTTTTGGTGTGTGGCCTATGCACATACCGAAAGCATGAGTACGTTTGTAGCAGAATGTGATGCCAAAACCTGGTTACGCTCCGGCTTACACGCAATGAACGAAGAAGAAGCCCGTCGTTTCTGTGAAAAGCTATTTGCCAGCGAACTGCGCGGCCACCATCTGCTCAGTAACAAATCCCTTTGGGGAAGCTTCCCGGTGACGCGGGTCCAACGCTGGCATGTGGGCAACAAGGTGCTGGTCGGCGACGCACTGCACAGCGCACACCCCAGTATCGGCTCCGGTACGCGCATTGCCATGGAAGATTCCATCGCCCTGATCAATGCCTTGAAAGCCAATCGTTCACTTGATGATGCGCTGCATGCCTTCCAGCGAGACCGCTGTCGAGGTAAACAGTTGTTACTGGTGGCTGCGGAAAAAAGTATCAACTGGTATGAGACTGTTGTACCGCGCCTGCAACGATACGAGCCGCTTGAGCTGGTGTTCGACTATATGGCCCGAACCGGGCGATTAGACGAGCCACGCCTGATGGCGGAATACCCTCGCTTCATGCGGCAATATGGCGCCCGGTGGCGGGAATTCATGGCGGCGAGATGATTCCTGACCCGCGGATATCAACATGATCAGGCAGTGTACACAGACAGAAGAGCGCATTCAGCTTCCTGGTTTAAGGCTAGCCCGCATTTTGCTCCGGGCACATGGCGCCAGTTTGAATCGGTCGAAATCCTGGATCAAGAATTGGCTTTCATGCCGGTCAGTGTTTTTCGTGGACTGTATGCAATGAATGTGAGACTTCAGCCTCGAAGCGCGAGTGCCTGAACCTCCTTACCCAGATATTTCATCAAGCCTTTTATGATTCAAAATACTTTATATTTCAATTAATTATATTCAATATTTAATGTATTTTATCAGTTTAAGAAGGCGCCGGAAGTGATCATCACACTCGCGTTGAAGCATGCGGGTCAAATGATCGCCCTGGTTGGCCGGGCTCTCTCCAGCCAACCGTAGCCGATTTCGCCATCCCAGGTGAATTTAGCGGGACACTGCACGGCCAGCATATTCTCGGGATTGGATAAATCCAGGCCGGGCCGCAGTCCAACCGGCCGCAATAAATTAAAGGCCAGAGATTGGGATGGCGCCGTTTGGTAGTTGATTTCGATAGGGCCGGAGTCAAGCTGCAGATGGATTACACCGGCATGGGGACTGCCGTCGGTGGCCGACAAGTCGACAATGGTTTCTGCCGACGCCCGCTGTATTCTATTATGCTGAAATACCTGTCCATTCATGATTTGGACTTCCGTTCGCCGCACTTCCAAGATTCCAAACACCTTCCCACTCGGGAAGGTACAGTGCGCCCAGGTCTCCAGGTCCAGCGTTCTGAATGTTCTGCGGCTGACCGAATGATCCCGGTAACCCGTACAGTTGATGTCCATTCGAGTTCCGTCAACGACGATGGCTCCCCTGATGGTTCCCCCCTGTTCCAGGTGCATTTTCTCCGAGTCCAGGCTTGAGTGGTCCCGATTGTAGACGGGCTGAACCGCTTCAAAAATCAATTCGTACGATACCGGTTCGAAGGGTTCATCAGCGACCGGCCGCGTTCGCAATTGTTCGGGCAGCACACGCTGCATCACTCCGTCGAACTGAAAATTCCAGATTTTGTTGGGTATTACGGGCCTGTAGTGATACTCCCTGTTTCTTGCCTCCGAGGGATTGACTCCCAATGAACGATTTACCAGCGCTTCTCCATTGGGCAGATAGAGCAGGGACAACCCTTCCCAGACCGCTCTATTGGGTTGCATGCGGCCGAGATGCGCGTACAGGCTGAGACCTGTTTGCGGATCGTGCATGGTCCAGCAGAGGTTTTCCGTCCAGTCCGGTTTGTCTTCGGGAATGGCAGTGCGGATCAAGTCGATTGCAGGGTCGGTCACGAATTCAGTATCTGTTGCATTCACCTTTGGTTCCCCCCGGATGCCAACCTGTCTCTCCTGTGGCGCTAAATGTTGGTGTTATGGAACTTCATGGCATGACGGCTGTGTTCATATTCTATTCAGACGCCCTGATATTGCGAGTGATTCGATCATAAATTGGCATCGAAAGGTATAACTGAACCCCTCGGGTGGTATTCGGCGCGAATGGTAAGTATTCACCGGCCATGTGACGCCGATAGGTAGTTCAATGAAGGCACCCGGAAAGGAAACTTCTCAATAACCCCGTGTAGGCAGCATTTTTTTACTCGACTCCCCGCAGCCATAGGGGCACGCCATGGCGAGTACCCTTCGGGCACACGGCCCGCGGGTCGCACATGTGCGACCCCTACAGGTGCCCATAATTTCCGTAGGGGCGCAGAAGGCTGCCGGGGGGCACACCAGGGACTGTATGAACCTGAGGATGCAAAGCGTAGGCAAGTAGTTCGAGGCTGTCGACCAGACGCGGGCCGGGCCGGTTGAAGAAAGCATTGCCGTCGAACACATATATGCGGTTATGGCGTACGCAAGGCAGATTCTCCCAGCCGGGCCAGCGTTGCAGTATCGGCAGGTCCTCCAGCGCTCGCTTTGCAGAGAAACCACAACAGGCAACACAAAGTACATCCGGCTCTGATGCGGTCACATCGTCCCAGTTCAAAGTAATCGAAGGCCGGCCTGCATTACCCAGTACATCGAGGCCACCTGCCAACTCAAGCAATTCCGGCGTCCAATGGCCCGCATTAAACGGCGGGTCAATCCACTCCAGGAAGGCGACACGGGGCCGCTCTCCAGGGATGGCGGCACTGCGCTGTTCAACCACCGTAATTCTTCCCTTCAGTTCCGCAACCCGCTTAACTGTAGACCGTTCGATACCCGCTACGCGGCCAACCTCAAGCATTGTCGTGAACAGGTCCTCCAGGCACATGGGCTCCAGGTTAATGACGGCCGGCCGCCCTGGCAGTGAAGAAACGGCAGCTTCGACATCCTCGGCCGACACTGCGCAGACATCGCAAAGGGCTTGAGTCACGATGAGGTCCGGGAGTAAACGGCGCAGGAGGTCAAGGTCGAGCTGATACAGGGCGCTGTTGGTACTGAGGTGCTCGCGAACCAGACGATCGATTTCACAACTCGGCGTATCCTTGGGAATAACACTTGAGGTCACGGCCACAAGATTTTGAACCCCGGCCGGATAATCGCACTCATGTGAAATACCGACCAGGTTCGGTCCAAGCCCAAGATCGCAGATAATCTCCGTCGCACTCGGCAACAGCGAGACGATTCGTGGCGAAGTCCTTCCGCTCATGACTGCGCGTATCTTCCCGTTTGTCGGCGCCACGCGGAGAGAAGTAACTGATGACCGCCGAACAGGACCGTTGCATAGAGCCCGTCGCCGAGTATTGTCAGGCCATAATAGGGTATCGCCCGAACATAGCACTCGATCAGTCCGGCAAACGTCATCGGGTAGAAACCGTCCAGCCAGATACCAAAGTTCGATAACAGGTAGAAAATCGTTGAAGATGCGAGCACGGCGCCGCCAATCCGGCCCGCGGAGCGGCGGGGAGCAATCAAAAGCCTGCCTAGTAATGGACCGGACAAGAAGCCGAGATAGACAAAGATCATCGTGATCGGGTTGTAGAATCCCACGATCAGGTCACCAACAAGGAGCGCGCCAATTGGCACGGCCCATGCGACCTGTGGACGGCAATTCGCACCGGCAAATAATCCGAGCGCTCCAATCGGCGTAAAATTCCAGGGGTGTGGAATCAGCCTTGAGATTACACCCAGAACAAGTAAAACGTATGGCATGGCTATTCCTCCCAGGGGCGTCATCGCCCTATGCGAACACCTAGAAATGCACCGATACCGGGCGTGTTAAAGCCGACGATATCCTCATAGTCCTCATCCAGAAGATTCTCGACCCTGCCGAAAAGCTGGATGGTTGGCGTCAATCGATAAGCAAGCGCCACGTTCACCAAGATATATTCATCCAGTTTGACGCGTGCCGAGGGCTGCGGATATGGCGGGAAAATCAAATCTTCCTGGCTGCCGTTGTAAGAGATATTGAGATTGATGTTGGCGCGTGGCATGGGGATATAGTTTAAATTGACGGCCAGCATGTGGTCGGGACGGCGCACTTCCTCCAGTGTTTCTCCCAGGGAAGCAAGCTCGGTGCTGTCGACATAGGTATAGTTGGCGCCGAGGTCCAGATTCTCGAGAAGTGCAGTATCCAGGCTCACTTCAAGCCCTTTGCGTTCACTTGCGCCCGGCCGATTCGCCACGGTAAACAGGAACGAATTCGGGTCGAAAACGAAGCCGTCGATTTCATCTTCCAGTTCTTCGTTGAAGTAGACCACACTGAAGGAGGCGCCGCTTTTGTCAATCGCTTGCTCCAAACCTATCTCCCATCCCTCCGATTTCTCTGGCTTGACATCCGGATTTCCAATGAACTCCTCGGAAAAGTATCCGAACCGTTCGATAAACGTCGGCGATTTCTGGCCGGTGCCGAAGCTGGCATGCAAGCGGGTCCTGGACGCGCCGGCAAGATAGGCCAGCGTGATACGGTGGGTGCTGATGTCCTTGAATTCACTGTTCATGTCATAGCGGACTGCAGCGGACAGGGAGAACGGTCCCAAATCCATTCCCTGGTATTCGACCAGGTAGCCGGTGGTATCGAGTTTCTGATCCTGATTCGGGTCACCGAAAGAGTTCGCCATGCCGCGCTGAGAGAATTCCTGCTTCTCGTGGTCGACTGCGAAAGTCAAGCGGTGCGCCTTGAACTCCGTCAGCGCCAGGCTGGTTTGATAATAGAGACCGAGTTTTTCCGCGGCAGTCTCGCCCAGGTTTATGCCGAAGTCATGGTCGTAGTTGCGGTTGTCGGTCTCCAGGCCCGTCAAGCTGAAGCGATGGCTCCATTGCTGGTCAAAGAATGACGTGTCCATCGAAATGCGAAGATAGGAGCGGGTTGCATCAGTTTGCTTGTCCGCGTCAGTAGGCAAGCCGGTTGTGATGAAGTCCGTGCCATCAAAGTCAGTTGTGGCATCGGTGTGCCGGGCGAACAAATCCAGGCGCGTTCGCTCCGAGAACTTGAAGCCCGCGGTAAAATTGAGCGTCGAATTTCGGCTGCCGTCATCCTCGGCGCCCGTGCGTGAAACATTGGCGCCGTTGGTATCAAAATGAGAGACACCGACATTGAAATCATAAGCCGCTCCGGACATGGAAAACCGGCCTCCCGCGTGGGTCGTGCCAAAACTGCCCGACTCCAGGTAGCCGTTTGTACTGAGAGGCGATGTTCCGCGAGCCGTAATTACATTAATTACCCCGGCCAGCGCATCGCTGCCCCATAATGCGCTTTGCGGTCCGCGTATGATCTCGATACGCTCAATCTCAGCAGCCATCAGGTACTCGAACTGAAACTCGTCCACAGATGCGGGATCATTCGCTTCAACCCCATCGATAAACACCATGACATGATTCGACTCCGCGCCGCGAACACGCAATTGTGTTAACGAACCGGGTGCGCCGGCGCGGCTGAGAGCGAAGCCAGGTACATCGCGCAACGCGTCGGCCACGTGCACGATCTGCCGGCGCTCCAGTTCCGCCCGGTCGATAACGGTATACGAACTCCCGGCCCGGATTGCCTGGACCGGTGTTCGGGAAGCAGTGACCAGCACCTGTTCCAGTGGTTTCCCGGGGGCTTGAGACAGTGCGTGTGCCGTGTATGAGGTGAGTACGATGAAAACTATTGTGATGCGCATGATCCTATCCTCCAGGCGCTCACACCCGAGCGCCAGAAACCGGCCAGTTACGGCTCGGCAGGTAAGTCTGCCGGTTCGATGGGATAGAGAATTCAGGGACCTGTGGGCAGGGCCTTAAATAACCGGTTACTCCCTCCGACAACCGACGTTACAACCGGTGCAGGCCGGTATACGGGCTCGCGAGTGGGCAAAAGCCCCGGGTGATTGCCTTCCCATGCAGTATGCACAGTGGCGTGTAAGCACCCTTGGACTCGCTTACCGTTGCGGGGGCAGCGACGGACTGGTCTTGAACAGACGCACCGTCTTCCCGTTTAACCCTTGGGCCAGATCAGCCTTTGGGCACCTGCAACACGTTCCCTATCAGTATCGCAAATCCACTATGAGGGTGCAAGGGGGGTGTTTGCGATTGCCATGCCTTTCATCGCAAAAACCGGGGACCGCGCACTCACTTACATCAAGGGGCTGGTTGGGGGACTGCCCGGCTACCGCGTAGACCGATACGAGCATTCCCTGCAAACTGCGACTCGGGCGCTGCACGCCGCCTGGCGCTGGTGACGGTAAAGGGACGGTTTGCCACGAAGTCCTCCCCTGCCCTGCCCGGCCGGCGAAAAACCGGCCAGGTCACATGGCGCTTCGAGCAAGAACTTGCATCAGAGCCGCATCAGCCTTGACTTAGCCCGACAGAATTACCACAATTCGCGGCTTTCGTGGTCCCCGCCCGGTTTACCGATGTGGCTACGTAGCTCAGTTGGTTAGAGCACAGCATTCATAATGCTGGGGTCGGTGGTTCAAGTCCACCCGTAGCTACCACTTCACTTCATGATCCGCACTACTCGTTCACAAGATAGTGACCAGGTCATCTTCCACCGGCTAACTTTTCAAGAAAAGCAGCGGCCATCTGGCTTCTCCCCGAATTGTGGACACAAACGAATAAGACCCGCTTC
>JAPOQD010000207.1 GCA_026710905.1 Halieaceae bacterium | reverse complement strand
TGGGAAACTTACAACCCCTGATTACTCAGACGCTGCTTCCTGGTACTACAAAGGCATACGGACAACTCCTTTGGCGGGACTTAAACCCGCTAGATTAATCGCCGGTAACGGCATACAGGACACCCATCATTTCAAGAATAATAATCGGTACCTCCAGAAGAGGTGGGTGTCCTTTGTTCATCTTTATTCATTATTCACCCTTTATTCGTTGGTCCCGAAGAGATGCGGGCCGCCGTTCATCCAATTGTCCAGATATGAGAGCTAAAGTCGTCACGGGAGGTTGGGGTTTCAGGCTGTAAAGCTGTATCCTGAACTGGCGGATTGCTGGGTTGGAAGAGCTTGTGTTGAAGACTTGTAGAAACCATTTTCTATATATTGACAGTTCCCATCCTGGGGAATGCCCTACGTTACAGTCCATAGGCCGGTATTTCCTGTTTTTCTCGTTTTGCCTCTTAGTTACTGGCTGCAAAATCGAACTTAAGGTTCCAGCCGGGGCGAGGGTTTTCAGCGAGTCGGGAAAATACGATTGCTTGCCAAGCCAATCCTGCTCCATTGATGTTATGGACTACAGATTCAATGAATCGTTTTACGTACAAACCGCTCATGGTTTTCATTTCAATAAGCGTTGGCAGCGTGGGGAAGGCCACATGTGTGGTCGTTCGGCAGAGGTCTGCACAGTAAATGCAGGCCTGCTGCCTGTTGACCCAATTGTCGAGGCCTTCCTGCGCGACTCTGAGGTCTCCTTTACCATTGCGCCCGATGTGCAAGAGAATTTTCAGAATCAGTTGTTGACTGATCTAAAAAACCCTGCTGTCGGGCGATCACGCAATCTGGTTTTTCACGAGTCCAATGATTCATTTACTGCTCTTGGGCTCGGCATTACTTTAACCGAGGCCGTGCTCCAGATGTCGCAGTTTCCAATAAATTTGCTGGTAGCATCTCTGCATAGTAAGAATGCCGACACTGTGTTCCCTTGTCTTGACCACGGAACTGTCACGATGGAATTTCGGGATAATGACAACAGCCTGACAATCTCCGACAACGATTCAGTGTCGCTACAGTTCTCAAATTGTTTTGACTACGCGATCAACGACCGCGCTGATGGTTCAATGGTTCTGCACTTGGGATCATTCGTGAATGAACCGAATAAAATTTACATCGCCGGAGTTCTGGATTACAGCGATGGCATCCAAATTTCCGACCCCGAAGATGACACGGTAGTTCAGGTCAGTGGAAGCCATAGCATTCAGTACTCACTGGAAGGATTTAGCAAAGCAAGTGCCGGGGTCACAGGGACCGCCGAAAAGCTTAGTGCACAAGCAATCGACAGTCAGTTCTTTTCAGTGGCCAGCGGAGGTTTTCGCGAAGTTCTCTCCGAGTTTTCCTTAAGCAAGTACGCCGGCCCCGGAAAGATTTTTTCGGAAGTAAATTTTTCTGTTCATATTGACAGTGAACTATTAGGAGGCAGTTTTAGCTGTGGATCGGACCAATTCCAGCAAAGCCAAGGGCAAAACAACTATGTCGTCTGTTATGGATTGAACCAATCAGCGATCCGAATTGAGGACAGATTAAGGCGAATCTCAAGAGATGCCAACGGGGACGGGTTCTTCCAGGACACGAATTTCATGATAAACCCTTTCCATGAATTTACGGAGGGGTTTCTGGACCGGCGTTCCAGTAACAACCTGGTTAAACATGGCGGGATACTGGTGGTCGAGAAACTCTTGATCACGGCCAACGATATCATACAAGACGCCGATGGCAGTGGTGTTTTTATATCTGTCGCTAAAGGTATACATGCCAACACCCTTCTTCGCTACGATCTGGAAAGCGATGCAGCCGAAGAAGTGTTACGTTTTGAAGGAGAGCCGAATCGGCTCGCCTTGTCCAATGATGGCAGTCGCTTGTACGTCTCCTTTGCAAACAGTAACAGAGTGCGCGCATTCTCTTCCCTCGATTATCGGGAAATCTATTCCGTGACCGTTCCAGCAAGAAAAGTTGTCCTGGACATCGACACTTCTCCCGTGCGTGCTGACGAGATTGCCGTGGTGGCGATTCGAATGCACGGCACACAAGAAGTGGATCATACTAGTGATGTCTATATATTTCGCGGAGATAACCGGCTTCGCCATTCATACAGTTCCCAGGCGCCCAACCCTGATTACCGGCTTGACATTACCAATGTGACCTACGGCTCCAACGGCATGAATGTAATCGCCAGCGTCCGATGCTGCAGTACTGAAGCTAGACTCTTATACCTTACGATAGATGAGAATGGCATTACGACGATAGAAGGATTTATTCGCGAAATGAGTAATAAGGTGGTTGTTAATAACGGCCGTATCTATTCCCATGGGTCCGTCTATGATGAGTTCAGTCTGGGCCGCTATGGCAAATATGAGCCAGCTGGCCCCCTCGCCCTGGACTTCCCCGGTAGGCGGATTTTTTCGGCGGGAACTTTCCGACTCTATGAAGTCGACTTGGACTCCCTGTACCTGGTTGCCCGCTACCAAGTGGATCTTGACCATCCCAAGCGTTTGATTGCGGCCTCTGATCGTCTCTTCGCCCTCCATGACAGCGGCCTAAGCGTCATCAAGCGAGACCAACTTACCGAGATTATGGAATCGGACTGCCAGCCTCTGCAGCGGGAAAATTCTTCAGGAGCTGAATTTGCCGAACTTCGCTGTGACATCCGGCATGCTATCTATGACACCTACAGGAACAAGCTCTATGCCGCACTCGGATCTCGCGCCAGCGGTAAAGGGAACTCTATCGCTGTATTGGATCCCACTACTTTGCTTATCGAGTCCAGGATTCAGTTGGGAATGCAGCCTGATTGGCTGGCTCTTTCGGCAACTGGAAGTTTCCTTTATGTGCAGTCTGACCAGTCTGAATACATCGCCCGAATCGATCTTACCAATGAAGCGAAAACAATCGACTTAAGTCTGGTAGATGAACCCAGGCGGGCCGAGCGAAGGTTTCCCGTTTCCCTATATGCTTCTCCGCTGGAGGAAGAGGCATTGGTCGTAGCACGGGGGGTTCCGATAGGTTGTACGGTAACTGACTTTCTGCTCATGCGTGACAATCAGTTGACAACTGAACAGCTCACGCTCTCTGATCTTGAAGCCTATAATCCCCAACTGTATTGCCCAGAGGCTAACGCAGGCTTTGATACTGACGGCACTTTCTATGTGTCCACTCCTGGGCCGGGCGACGGGGCCACAATTGTGTCGGCAAGTGTGAATGAAGAGGGCTTGTCAACTGTTGGGGGGTTCTCAATAGCAGCAAAGGCGAGCGGCGGCAATATCGAAAGTATTTACGACGGTACACTCCTGAATCTCTGGGGAGGAGAGATTGATCTTGCACGAATGACGGTAAAGCAGAAGTTTGTTAAGGAAGATCTTTCAGCAGGTCGTGTGCTTGATCTGGTCCTGGATAGTGAAGCGCAGCAAGTTGTCTTTCTCGTGTCCCCGCCAGGTGAATACAACAGTGGCCGCATGATTGTGACCTGGCGTGACCTTGATACGGGGGAAGAAATTGGTCGTTTTGAATTGCCGGATCACCTGCTCTATTCCAGTGAGCGCGCTCTGACAGTAACACCAGAGAGGTTTGTCGTCGTACCTTATGACTTTGGCGGCCCACTTTTTTCCATACCACAAAACTAGCACCACGCGTCAGTTTTGGAGTTTTACCCCGTTTCTCCGGGCTGGTTTCCGGGGTCTGTTCTGGCTAGGATGAATAGTACACCCATCATTTCAAGAAAAAATTGACGCCTGCAAAATAGGATGTACTTTATTCACCTCGCGCATGGGCTGGATATAGCCTGTGGTGCGGAACCCGCAATAACACCAGCCAGGAGGAACACCCATGCCGCATATCAGTGTGACGGCCGCTGCTACACCGGAAAAACCCGCCATCATCATGGGGAATACCGGTGTGACCGTGAGCTACCGTGAGCTGGATGAACGTTCCAACCGGGCCGCGCAACTGTTTCGCAGCCTGGGTCTGGAGCGCGGCGATCACATTGGAATGATGATGGAGAACGACCGCCAGTTCCTGGAAATCGCACAGGGCGCCATGCGCTCCGGCATTATCTTCACTCCCATCAGCACCCACCTGCGCGTGGAGGAAACCCGCTATATCCTCGAGAACTGCGAAGCGAAGTTATTCGTGGGCTCCAGGAAGCTTGCGGCGGTGGCGCGGGAAATAGTTGGTGATATCCCCGCCATTCAGCACTTCTACATGATCAATGGCGCAGAGCCCGGGTTCGAGTCCTGGGAAGCGGCCACCGCGGAAATGCCGGCAATACCGATCGAGGACCAGAGTGTAGGGTTTCCCATGTTGTACTCATCCGGGACCACCGGCCAGCCCAAAGGTGTGCTGGCCATGAATGACATGGTCGATATTGGCGAAATGAGTCCGAACCTGCTGGCATTTGCCAGCGTCTTTGGTTTTGATGAAAACACCGTCTACCTGTCGCCGGCGCCGCTGTATCACGCCGCGCCGCTGCACTACAACAACATGGTGTTGGCGCTGGCGGGCACCAGCGTGATCATGCCGAAATTCGATGCCGAGCAAGCACTGCAACTGTTGGAGCAGTACGCTATTACCCACAGCCAGTGGGTGCCCATCATGTTCATCCGTATGCTGAAGCTGCCGGAAGAGACGCGGCGCAAATACGACACCAGTTCCCTGAAGGTAGCCATTCACGCCGCTGCTCCCTGTCCCGTCGAAGTCAAGCAGCAGATGATCGACTGGTGGGGGCCCATTATCCACGAATACTATGCGGGTTCCGAAGGCTCCGGCATGACCCTCATCGATTCTGAGAACTGGTTGAACCACCGGGGCTCGGTGGGGCCCGCCATCGTGGGTGAGGTTCACATCTGCGATGATGAGGGAAATGAACTCCCCCAGGGAGAAGCCGGTACGATCTACTTCGCCAACGGGCCGAATTTCGAATACCACAAGGAACCGGAAAAAACGGCGAAGTCATACAATGCCCAGGGCTGGTCGACCCTGGGGGACGTGGGCTATGTCGACAAGGACAATTTTCTCTATCTTACAGACCGCAAGAACTTCATGATCATCAGTGGCGGCGTGAATATCTATCCCCAGGAGATCGAGAATCTGCTTGTTACCCATGAGAAGATTGCCGATGTTGCGGTATTCGGGATTCCCAACGAAGAGTTCGGAGAAGAGGTGAAGGCCGTGGTGCAACCCTCGGACTGGTTGCATGCTACCGAGGAGACGGCGGAGGAACTGATTCACTGGTGCAAGGACCGCCTCTCCCATGTGAAGGCGCCCCGCTCCATCGACTTCATGAAGGAGTTGCCGCGCATGGAAAACGGCAAGCTCTACAAGCGCCGCCTCATGGACGCCTACAAGTCAGTGGATCACTAACGGGGTCGGTGACATTTGTGAACCACTCCGGATTGTCGCGGAACCTTCCTGGCGTTCCGAGTGCAACATTGAGCCCGCTGAATTTTGAGGAGAACGTATCGTGATCAGTGACTTCGAGAACATCCCCGAGCTTCCCGCCATCTTTGGCCCGGCCAAACAGATCGCTTACATGGTGGAGGATATCGACGCAGCTATCGAGCATTGGAATACTGCCTGGGGTGTAGGTCCGTTCCTGCTAACACGCAATGCACTGCCCCTGGGTAACGCGTATTATCGGGGTGAAAAAGCAGAGCCGGCACGAATCAATATTGCCTTTGCCTATGTCGGTGACATGCAGCTTGAGCTGATCGAACTGATCGGTGATACCCCCTCTCTGTATAAAGAGGCTCTTGATCGTAGACAGACTGGAGTGCACCACTACGCGGTCTGTGTGGATGACTTCCCCGCGGCGTATAACTGGGCTCTGGACAACGGCTTCGATGCTGCAGTCGATGCGGGGGTGGACGGATTGGCACGGATGTCTTATGTCGAAAACCCCGAGACCGGCCTGATACTGGAAGTGGTCCAGTGGAATGCACTCACCCGTCCCTATTTTGATGGGCTGGAACAGATGGTCAAATCTGCCGACAAGGAGCAACTGATACATCCATTCTCGCTTGCCGATCTAACCCCAGTGCACTAAAGGGGCCGGTGATTATTGATTGCTTTGATTGGAAAGACTCTTGCTGACCACCTCATAAACATCGGCCGACAAATCCGGCTGGCTGGCCAGCTCCCGCAAGGCGTCCTGCATCAGTTCCCGGCCGTGGCGGAATCGGCGCCAGCGGGTCAGCGGCGTGAGCAGACGCGAGGCAATCTGCGGATTCATCGGGTCCAGTTGCCGAACAATGTCCACCAGTAGCTGATACCCAGCACCATCCAATTGATGAAAATGGAGCGGGTTGCCGCTGCAAAATGCGCCCACTACCGCTCGCACCTTGTTGGGATTGCCAAGTTCGAAGTCGGGGTGCTCCAGCAACTTGCGCACTCGCTGCAAAGCGCCATCGCGGGGGCACAGGGACTGCACCTGAAACCACTGGTCCACCACCAGCGCCTCGTGCCGCCACTGTTGGTAAAAGGCGTCCAGCACATCACCGCTGCGGCTGTCTCCGGAATTGTTGACTACCGCGGCCAGTGCCGCCTGCTGGTCGGTCATATTGGCCGCGGTCTCAAACTGGCGCAGCGCCAGCTCCACACCCTCACTATCTACGCTGGCCAGATAAGCCAGACAGGTGTTGCGCAAGCTTCGCACCGCGATTTGCCCTGCGCTGGGTTGATATTCCTGTACCGTGGCCGGATGCTGATAACACTGTAGAAGCAAGGGCTGCAGCGCCTTGCCGATGGCCAGCCTTACCCTTTCGCGCGCCGCGTACAGAGCATGCACGTCGGCCTCGACCACCTGTTCCACCAGATAGTTGAGCGCCGGCAGGCGCAACATTTCCGCCACCAGCGCCGGGTCCAGGGAAGGGTCGTTGAGCACCTGTTCAAAAGCGCCGGGCAGGACGCCATCCACCTCACCCGCCCCATCCTGGACCGCCTGAATCACGGAAACCGCCAATTGCTGGCAGGCATCCCAGCGGCAAAAACCGTCACTGTCCCTGGTCATCAGTTTCAGCAGCTCGTCATGCGTATAGGGATATTCCAGTTTTACTGGCGCCGAAAACCCTCTCAGCAGGGACGGCGCCGGCCGCTCGGGTAACCCGGTAAAAGTAAAACTGTGTTGCGGCTGGGTCAGTTCCAGCACCATGCTGGTGTTATCGGGGGTCTCGAAATCCGGTTCGGCCCCGGCCAGCTTCAGTGGCAATGCGCCGGCATCACCGATCAGGCCGACTTTCAGCGGAATAACGAACGGCAGTTTGTTTTCCTGCCCGGGAGTCTCCGGGCAACTCTGCCGCATGGTCAGGGTGTATTCTCCCGCCTCCTCGCGCCAGGCGGCGCTGACCTCCACCCGCGGCGTACCGGCCTGGGAATACCAGTTGCGAAACTGCGCCAGGTCACGGCCACTGGCGTCTTCCATGGCCTTCACAAAGTCCTCGCAAGTCACTGCCTGCCCATCGTGGCGCTCAAAATACAGGTCCGTGGCGGCGCGAAACGCCTCGGCCCCGAGCAGTGTGCGCAGCATGCGCACTACCTCCGCACCTTTCTCGTAGACAGTCAGCGTGTAGAAATTGCTGATTTCGATATAGGAGTCGGGGCGCACCGGATGGGCCATCGGGCCGGCATCCTCGGCGAACTGGGCGCTGCGCAGTACATTGACGTCGGCGATACGCTTGACCGTTCGCGACCCCTGGTCAGCGGAGAACTCGGCATCCCGGTACACCGTGAAACCCTCTTTCAGACTTAGCTGAAACCAGTCCCGGCAAGTGACGCGATTGCCCGACCAATTGTGAAAGTATTCGTGTGCGACAACCGCCTCCACCCGTTGGAAGGCCATATCGGTGGTGGTGGCCGGGTTGGCGAGCACACAGGAGGTATTGAAGATATTGAGACTCTTGTTCTCCATGGCCCCCATGTTGAAATCATCCACCGCCACGATGTTGAAGATGTCCAGATCGTACTCTCGGCCGAAGGTCTCCTCGTCCCAGCGCATGGCGGCCTTGAGAGAACGCATGGCGTGGTTGCATTTATCCAGGTCTTTTGACTTCACGTAGATTCGGAGGGCGACTTCTCGGCCACTGCCGGTGGTGTAACTGTCACCCAGGTATTCCAGTTCACCGGCCACCAGGGCAAACAGATAGCTGGGCTTGGGGAAAGGGTCATGCCACCTGGTCCAGTGCCGGTTCCCGTCGGCGCCGCTTTGCAACAGGTTGCCGTTGCTGAGCAATACCGGATAGCGCTCCCGTTCCGCCTCGATGCGTACCGAGAACACAGAGAGAATATCGGGGCGGTCCAGGTAGTAGGTGATTTTGCGAAAACCCTCCGCCTCACACTGGGTGCAGAACATGCCGCTGGATTGGTACAGGCCCTCCAGGGAGCGATTGTCGCGGGGATGAATCCGGGTGACGCAGCGCAATTCGAAGTCATCGGGAACACAGTGGATGCGCAGCGACTCGGTGCTGAGTTCACGGGCGTCCTCAGCCACGGCGCGGCCATCGAGCGCCAGTTCCAACAGTTCCAGTTGCCGCCCGTGCAAGACCAGGGCCGCGCCTGCGTCCGCGCCAGGGCGGCGCCGCAGCTTCAGCCGGGAAGTGACCAGGGCGCTGTCTTCGTACAATTGAAAGTCGAGGTGGGTTTCCTCAATCAGGAACGGCGGCTGCCGATAGTCCTCGCGGCGGGTCACTCGCGCTTGCGCATCTCTCAAGGGGATGCCCCCCCGGCAGCGCGAAAGAGTTCCACATCATAGCCGCCATACTTGCGCATATTGATCACCCCCACATCGAAAATCAGGTACTGCCCCTTGATGCCCAGCAAGCGGCCACTGATGTGTGGCTGCTTGTCCAGGTTAAAAGAACTGACCTTGAGCGGGTACTGCAAAACCGGGTAGTGGATTTCCACCACCTCCCCGTCCTGCATGGCTTGAATGGCCTGCACCCCATGCTGTTGTTGAAGTTCCTCGATTTGCTTCCGGCACAGATCCATCAGGCGGTCCCGTTCGGCCGCGAGGTCCAAACCCTGCACTGCACCCTTGAGCATGGTGCGCCAGTTGGTCTGGTCGGAAACATACTGGGCGAAGACAACTTCCACCAGGCCGGAGTACAAGCGGCTGTTGACTCGAAACACCGGCAAGGCCTGAATTGCTCCCTGGTCCATCCAGCGGAACGGCACCTGGCTACCACGGGTGATGCCTACCTTGATGCCGGAGGAGTTGGCCAGATAGACGATGTGTTCGATCATGCAGTTCTGCTCACCCCATTCCGGCTCCCTGCATGTGCCCTTGTGGTAGTGGCATTTTTGCGGGCTGAAAATACAGCTATCGCAACGCGCCAAACGGGTAAAACAGGGGTAGCAAAAACCCTGGCCAAAGCTCTTGTTGGTTCTGCGATCGCAATGGGTGCAGCGAATTACGCCACTGTGGCGCAATTCCAACTTCTCGCCGATCAGCTCATTCATGGGCACCAGGGTATTGCCCACCGGCAACCGGTAACTCACCGGAGTATCGAGTTGAGTTTCCATCTTCCTGAGCAGGCCGCGGGCCAGTAGTTCATTCATCGTCCGAGTTTGCTCCATCCAAGGGCCGGCAGACCCAGGCCAAAACCCAACAGCAAGCCCGACAGGTGGGCCGTGTTGGCGATACTGCCGAGACCCAGCCGCTCGGTGGGCGCCAGCATGCAGAAAACCAACCAACCCAGCATGAACCAGACGATGCCGGATGGCAGCCACAACGCCGCCACCGGTTTAAGCCGGCCATAGACCAGGGAAAATCCCAGCAGCCCGAACACCACACCGGACATTCCCCCGAACAGGGCTGCGCCACCCTGCAGATGCTGAGCCGTATTGGAGCCGGCGCCGATCAATACCACCAGGGTCAGCAACGACCACGGTCCGAGTTGCAATTCGAGATTACCGCCCAGTTGCCATAACCAGAGACTGTTGAAGACAATATGCAACCAGCCAAAATGCAGGAATACCGGGGTCAGGTAGCGCCAATACTGGCCCGGTTGGGTGAAAAAAACCAACTCCCTTCCCTCTACCCGAAAGGGGGAAAAAGTCAGCGCGCCAATCCAGTCCAGCGGCGCCGACAAGTAAACCAGCAGGAACCCCGCCAGGCTCAGCGCCAGCAACAACAGCGTGGCCGGCAGTCGGCGCCAGTGGTTCACTGTCAGAGGAGTCACAGCTTACTCAACCAGGGCCATGCTCCAGTGCAACTTGTCCCGGCAACTGGCGTAAAAATCGTGGTCCAGAGGATGAATAAGGCGCAGGCGATACGCTTTTTTATACACCTCCACCAGGTCACCCGGCCGTACCTTCATATTGACCTGGCCGTCGCAGGTCACCGAGGGGCGAATGCGGTCGCTGGTCACAATCTCGATGCGAATCCTGCTGTTTCCACCAACCGCGATAGGCCGTGAACTCAGCGTCTGGGGAAACATCGGCACCAGCACGATGGCATCCAGTGCGGGGTGCATGATCGGTCCGCCGCCGGACAATGAATAGGCGGTAGAGCCGGTAGGTGTAGCCACAATCAGGCCGTCGGAGCGCTGCCGATAGACGAAGCTGTCATCGATATGGAGGTCGAATTCAATCATTCTCGCGGAAGTACCCGAGTTGACCACAACATCATTGAAGGCGTCCGCCCGGCCGGTCTCTTTGCCATCGCGAGTCACCACCACCTCGAGCAGGAAGCGTTCCTCCTCCTCGTATTCGCCATCCAGTACCGCAGCTACCTTGCTCTCGATTTCGTCAGGAGATATGTCGGTGAGAAAACCCAGGCGGCCACGGTTGACCCCCAGTACCGGCGTATTGTGTTGTGACATGTCCCTGGCCGCACTGAGCATGCTGCCGTCGCCGCCTACCACGATTGCCAGATCGCAGGTTTTTCCGATTTCATCGCGGTCGCTGACGCGGGCGCCGCCATTGTCGAGCAACTTGACCAGGCGCTTTTCGACCAGCACTTCCTGACCCCGCCGCTTCAGCAGTTGCATCAGGCGTTGCATGGTCAAGGCTGAGCCACCATGACGGCTACGCCCGATCAGGCCAATCTTTTCAAAGGTTTTCATCGCCGCTGTGGTCGCATTTGTGGCCGAGGCGGTCTCATTATAACCCCGGTCTGCTGCGATATAGCGAATCCGACCGGCCAAGTCGCGCTCGGCGCGGTGAATGCAGCCCCCACTGCCGGGAAATTCCGGGGGCCCGGTCAGAAATACTGCTGGTAACGTTCAATATAGGTGGCGCACTTTTCATTAATTTCCTCTCGGCCAAGGCCGTAATCCTCCAGGTTGTATTTATGCACGCCTTAATATTCCTCTGGGTAATGACGCCAAACTATCCTATCTCGCTGCGCTTTCGGGGCTGTTTATCGGCTGGCGCCTGACTGTAGTCACCGAAGGGGCCGTCTCTTTTCTCTATGGCTTCCTTCACGCCCCCGCTGGCGGCGACCCTGACAAATTCACGGCCCTGTGGTGTATTGCGCATGATGCCATCGAGTATCGGGCCAAGTGTCTGGGTGCTTTGCAGCCCCATGTTGTCATAGGCTTGATTGACAATCAGCTTCATCGCCGAGAGTTGGGTAAGCGGAATCCTGGTCAACTTTTCGGCCAACTCCCGCACTTTCAGGTCGAGTTCCTCCAGCGGGTAGGAAAAATTGATCAATTCAATTCTCGCGGCTTCTTCCCCGCTGATCCATTCTCCCGTAAGCGCGTAGTACTTGGCCTTGGCCAATCCGAGACGGTAAACCCACATGCCGCTTAAATGACAACCCCAAATCCGCGAATAGGGGGTGCCGATTCGGGCGTCGTGAGAAGCGATTACCAGGTCAGCGCACAGCGCCATTTCCGAGCCGCCGCCCACACAATAACCCTGCACCTTGGCGATTGACGGCTTCAGCCCACGCCACATGCCCATGAATTTAGGCAGGTAACTCAAGTAATGGTCCGCAACCATGCGCATGTCTTCGCCTGGGTCATAGTCTTGCTCGCTGATCGGTCCGTAGTGTTCCAGACCCCCGGAAAAGTCAAAGCCGCCACAAAAGTTGTCGCCGGCGCCTTCAAGTATGATCACCTTTACACCGGCATCTTCATTTGCCCTTCTGAGAGAGGCATCGAGTGCGTCCAGCAGTTCCAAACGCAATGTATTCGCCTTCGAGGGGCGGTTGAGGGTGATGGTGGCGATGCCAGCTGATGTCGAATACTTGACGACTTCTTCGTTCATGACACGGATTTCCTGATTGAATTCAAAAGACAGGCTGGTTCCATATGTTGGCAACCGACCGATAAACGCAGCAGCTTACCCTACCCCGTTAGCTGCGGCGACAATCGGTTTTGTTCACAACATTGAAGGAATGCCTTGCGAATGACTGCCACTCGGCGGCCACCAGAATAACGCCACCAACCCCGGCGTGAAACCAGCACCACCTCATTTTTCATCGACCGCTGATACTGATCAGGGCACAGGTGCCACGACACTTTCATTGCTCCCGCAATGTATTATAGTTAGAATTCCTGATCATTTGACCAGGTTTGTGCGGTTGGCAAGTGCGAGTTCGTCACCGGAGTGGCGGCCGTGCTGCTACTGGCTAAACCCCCTCCCCCGTCGCCACCGATCGGGCCCATTGGTAGTTGGGCTTGCCCGCGGGTGAGCGCGGGATTTCTTCGGCATAGTGGATTTCGCGGGGAATTTTGTAACCGGCGACTTTCTTTCGGCAGTGCGCCATGATTTCTTCGATATCGGGCTTGACCTCGCCGCGCGACTGGGCGACGGCTGCGACGCGGCTACCCCAGGTTTCATCGGGTACGCCAACCACTACACAGTCGAATATTTCAGCGTGGGCTTTTAATGCCGCCTCAACTTCTTCGGGGTAAATCTTCTCGCCGCCCGAGTTAATGCAGGTACTGCGCCGGCCAAGAAGCGTTATGCGGCCATCTGCTTCCACACGGGCGTAATCGCCAGGCATGGAGTAGCGCTTGCCGTCGGGGGCAGTGACATAGGTTTCCGCCGACTTTTTGGGGTCGTTGTAATATTCCAGCGGGATACAGCCGGTGCGCGCGAGCTTGCCGACAGTTTCGTCGCCGGGCTGCAATACCTCCAGCGTCTCTTCATTTAACACCACGGTGTCGGACATAACCCTGACCGTGGGGCCGCCGCCGATCATCTCCGTTTTGTTTTTTTCCACCTTGATCATGCCGTTGCCGCCCACTTCCGAGGCGCCAATACTGTCGAACAGAAAAAGATCGGGAAAATGCTCGAAAAAGTTGTCCTTGACCGACGGCGAAAGTATCGCACCCGAGGTGGTGAGCACAAAAAGGGAACTTGTATCCGGCTTTGGCTCGGCCGCGGCATAGGCCTCGATCATCGGCCGTCCCATGGCATCACCGACGATAAATATCGAGCTGACACGCTCGCTCTCCACCAATTGCCAAACATCGCCGGGGTCGAAGTGACGGGTCAGCACCACTTTATCCCCCACAAAGCCGCGACCGAGACAGGCCCATTGGGAGGCGCCATGCATCAATGGCGCAATGGACAGGATAACCATCGGATGCTCGGCATCACCACGAGCTACAATTTCCTCGGGGCGGGTCACGACTTCATGGTTCATCTGGTCGATACCACCGCCGAGTGCGAATATGACATCCCCGTGACGCCACACAACACCTTTGGGCATACCCGTTGTGCCACCGGTATAGACCATCCAATGGTCGTCCTCGGAACGCGGTGGAAAATCCCGCTCCTCGGACTGGCTGGCCAGTGCTGCTTCAAAATTCTCAAACTTTACAGACACATCGGCCAGTGTTGCTTCTTCGGCGCCATCATCAATGACCAGTATGTGTTCAAGTTTCGGCAGGGAGTCACGCAATGAATCCAGCAGACTCAGAAACTGGCCCTCGACAATTACCGCTTTGAGGTCCGCGTTGTCAAAGATATAGGCCAGTTCATCGGCCACATACCGAAAATTAATATTGACGTAGACGGCGCGAATTTTCAGGCAGGCCCACATCGATTCCACCCACTCGATGCAATTCAAGCCATAAATTCCGACGTGATCGCCAGGGCCGATGCCGCGGGCCTGCAAATGGTGCGCCAGCCGGTTGGCGCGCCGTTCCATTTCAATGTAGCTGCAACGCTTGCCGTCGCACACCAGATACTCACGTTCCGGGTACTTGTCCACGGCCAATTCCAAAACATCTGCAATATTGAATAGAGTAGTCATTGCCTTGTTTCCTCCTCGCGCCGGCCGGCTCTTTTACATCTTGTATACAATGTATGCCATGCTATCATGCTCCGGCGGAAAGAGTACAAGCTTATACGCAGAAATAGAAAGGGGGCTTAATGGATATTTATCGTACGCCGGAAGAGCGCTTCCGTGTTTGGGTTGATTACCCCTTCAAATCCAACTATATCGAGATTGACGGCCTGCGCATGCACTACCTGGATGAAGGCGACAGTGATGCGCCGGTCATTCTGATGGTGCATGGCATGCCCACCAGTTCCTATCTCTATCGCCACCTGATCAAACTGCTTGTTGCCGCGGGTTATCGCTGTGTAGCGCCGGACCATATTGGTTTCGGCAAAAGCGACAAGGTGGTCGATGACAGTTGGTACTCGATCGAAAAACATCAACGATTTCTAGCCAGGTTTGTTGAATCGCTGGACCTGAACAGAATAACCGTCATGGTCCAGGATTGGGGCGGCCCGATCGGATTACGCGGTCCGGTTGATATGCCCGAGCGATACGAGCGTCTGTGTATTTTAAATACCTGGCTGCATCACAGTGAATACCCCTACGGCGCCATGTTCTGGGGCTGGATGAGACTTTGGACGAAACATGATATCCCCGGCGAACGTGCCTTCGACACGAATTTTTTTCGTCGAATTGGGGCGTGGTTTGTGGAAAAATTCTTCCGGTTCATGATAGGTGATCACCCCCTTGGGTCCGTGGTTTACTCAACGACGTATCCTGGACCCAATCGCGGTGTGAACCAAGCGGATAAACCGTTGTATCTTGCCACCGAAGCGCCATTCACCACTTACGAGTCCAAGGCGGGCGCGCGCCGGTTTCCATTAAGCTTGCCCTTTTACAACCCAACCGGTGGCAACGCCGCGGAGCAGGAACGCTGTTACAATGCGCTAAAAAAATGGACCAAGCCCGCGCATTTTATTTGGGGCGACAAGGACCCCAATTTTACTCCTGAAAAAATGCGGGTGTGGGCGGCCGATATACCGGGTTCCACCACGCACATTGTAACCGGTGCGGCTCATTTTCCTCAGGAAACCCACTATCAGGAAGTCGCAGATACGCTGTTGCAGCGAATTCAGGAAGAATAAACTGAGCAAGAAGTGTGTCAACTTGCTGGCGCTTGCGCTCTCTTTACACACCCTGGCTGCGCCAGAGGTGACCGTGGTTGATTCCCGGCGGGCCGCTCAAATTGATCAAGAGCCCGACAACTGGCTGTTACACGGCAGAACCTACAATGAGCAGCGCTATAGCCCGTTAACGCAAATCAATCCCAAAACCATCGATGGCCTGGGCCTGGCCTGGTATTTTGAAACCGGCACAGTCAGGGGGATGGAAGCCACACCCATTGTGGTGGACGGACGTATGTACGTCTCTGGTCCGTGGGGCGTGGTGTTCGCGCTGGACGCCAAAACCGGCGAGAAACTCTGGTATTTCGACCCCGCTGTCGACAAGTCCCGAGCAATCTACGCGTGTTGCGACGCTGTCAATCGCGGCGTTGCCGTGTGGGGTGATCGCGTCTTTGTGGGAACTCTGGACGGGCGCCTGGTGGCGATCAATGCGTCGACCGGTGAAAAAGTGTGGGATGTTCTTACCATCGATTTGGACAAACCCTATACCATTACCGGTGCGCCCCGAGTCATTGATGGCAAAGTGATTATAGGCAACGGCGGCGCCGATTTTGGTGTTCGTGGATATGTCGGCGCTTACGCTGCTGAAGACGGGAAAGAACTGTGGCGTTTTTACACGGTTCCCGGGAATCCCGCCGATGGTTTCGAATCAGACGTGATGGCTGAGGCAGCGAAGACCTGGTCGGGCGAATGGTGGGAACTCGGCGGCGGCGGTACGGTATGGGATTCAATGACCTACGACGAGGAGTTGCATCAGCTTTACGTCGGCGTCGGCAACGGTTCACCCTGGAACAGCTATATGCGCAGCCCCGAGGGCGGCGACAATCTTTTTCTGTCATCGATCGTCGCCTTGAATCCCGATACTGGCGAGTATATCTGGCATTATCAGGAAACTCCGGGCGAGCGTTGGGACTACACTGCAACGCAACACATCATGCTGGCAGACTTGCCCATCGCGGGAGAGCAGCGGCAGGTGCTGATGCATGCCCCCAAAAATGGCTTCTTTTATGTGCTTGATCGCCGCGATGGCAAGCTCATTTCCGCCAAGCCGTTCGCGCGGGTGAACTGGGCCAGTCATATCGATCTGGAAACCGGCCGCCCGATATTCAACGAATCGGCCAATTACCGTGACGAGCCTCAATTTACCTTGCCCTCGATGACGGGGGCCCACAATTGGCATCCAATGGCATTTCACCCTGAGCACCAGTTGGTGTACATACCGGTCATTGAACAGGGCTACGAGTTTTCCGCCAACCCTACTTTCGCCTACGAGGGTCCGGTGCATACCGGCGTTGCCCTGACCGAGGGGCGGTTTGACCCGCTGATGTATCGGGCCCTCCAGCAAGTGGCGAATATCGGATCTATCGTCGCTTGGGACCCCGTTGCCCAATCCGAGCGCTGGCGAATCGATTTCGACCATTCCTGGTCAATGAGTATGCTGGCAACTGCGGGAAATTTGATTTTTCAAGGTACTCGTGACAGTGGGTTACACGCCTATCGAGCCGACAACGGCGAGCCTGTCTGGCAAGGTGAAACCCAAATCGCCGTGATGGCGCCACCCATTACGTATCGTGTCGATGGCGAACAATATGTGGCTGTCGCCGCCGGTTTGGGAGGGTCGATTGGTAATTTCGGCGCCAGTTCAGGCCAACACACGGGGAGCAAGGGGCGTGTGTTGGCGTTCAAGCTGGGAGGCAACGTCCCCCTGCCCCGGAAGATGCCGGATGCAGTATTGCCTGAGCCGCCTGAACTGTACGCCACCGACGCACAACTCGACCAGGGGGCAATGCTGTACGGCGGTCTTTGCAGCCGCTGCCATGGCCTCGGAGCGCAGAGTGGAGGTATGGTTCCCGACCTCCGCTATATGAGTGACGAGACACATCGTATTTTTGATGCCATTGTTGTCGGTGGGATCCATGCCGACAGAGGAATGGCGGGCTTTTCCAAGCATCTCACTGTTGCCCAGTCAGGCCTGATTCATCAGTACCTCATCAGTGAAATGATCGCTCTGCAGGAGTTGAGAGAAACTCCCGCGTGGTGGAATCAGATCAAATTGTGGTTGTTTAAAAGCTTGATTCGTTTTAGTTCCTGAGGGGGTGGCGTTTCCTTTCTTTCCGGGACCAAACAGGAGCAGGCCGTCACTTTTTACCGTAAGGATTTTCGGCAGGGCCAGCCGCACCTACTCCCCTGTAAATTTCGGGGTACGCTTTTCAAACAGGGCGGTTACGCCCTCGATGTTGTCACGGGTACCGGCAAGTTTGGCAAACTCAGCCAGTTCGTACCCCAGCGCCTGTTGCGCTGACATATCCTGCTGCGCATTCACGACCTTGATCATGGCGGCTACCGCAAGTGGCGCTTTGGCAGTGAGCATGGCCGCGTATTCGGCCACTCGGACTTGTAAATCCTGTACGGGATGCACCTGGTGTAACAGACCCCAGCTCAGCGCTTGTTGCGCATCGATGCGACTGCCGCCGAGCAGTAGTTCCAGGCCGCGGGCTCGCCCCACCGTGCGCACGATGCGAAAGGCGCCACCCCACATGGGGGCCGCACCCAGATTTATTTCCGGCAATCCGAGTTGGCATGACGCATCAGCCAGGCGAAAATGGCAGGCTAGGGCCAGTTCCAGCCCACCACCCAGGCAGTAACCGCGTATCGCCGCAATAACCGGCTTCGGGGTGTCCTCTATCTGCTGCATAAGCGCCTGGCGTTCAGCGCAATATTCCAGCGGACTTACCTCCGCCCTCGGTTCTTCTTCCTTCAGATTGGCTCCGACGGAAAAATGCTGATTCCCGGCGCCGGTTATTACAATCGCGCCCACTTCCCGCGCTTCCCCAAGCCGTTGCATGGCCTCTTTCAGCGATGCCACTTGCGCTACTCCGATCGGGTTATATGGCGGGTTTTCCAGCATCAGAGTGGCGACAGCGCCGACACGAGTTTCTGAAATTCCGGATTGGGCCATTGCTGCTCCAGCGGCCATTGAATGCCTCCACGGTACTACTACGGATGGTGCACGCTACGGTGCGTGTATTTGTTCCGTTCAGATTTGTTACTTCCTGTAGCAACCCCATGGTAGCCCACCTGGCCCGCATATTGCACCCTACGGGCACATGGCACCAGACCGCTTGAGGTTGATGAGAAAGTTCATGTCTATCAATGAGTTAATTCGTTTTCCCCGCTTTGTCACGGTTACGAAGTGCGCTGGATGCGCCATCGCATCCACTGGCGCAAAATGCGGGCCAGCATTGTGCCTACAATGTAAAACCGTTAGAGTTCGCCAATTCCGTGAATGGGAGGCTGGAATGCCCGATCTGCTGACAGATAAACACAGTG
>JAPOQD010000206.1 GCA_026710905.1 Halieaceae bacterium | reverse complement strand
GTCTTTTCCGTCGAGACGCGACCATGCTCCCTTAACCATAGTCACCACTATGCTTTCGGCCGCCAGCACCCTTCGGGCACATGGCCCTCGTCTTGACGTAAAATCCTGCGCGATCATCGCATCCACTGGTGCAACATGCGGGCTAGCCGCAATTTAACGCCAGCACACTTGGCAATCTTTCGGGTCTCTACGAATAAAACCTGGGAAATCAGCCGATGGAAAGCGAGATTTTGCTTCGTGTACAACTGATCCGCACTGTGCTGTCAGCTCTGCGCAACGATATCCGTCCGGAGTTGCAGTCTCAACAGGCACTGCACAGGGCAGATTTGGCCGAGATGATGTTGGCCAGGCTGGCCGCCGATACCGAGTACCTCACATTGGCACCGCAGGAAAACACTCCTGACGAATCCGCTGTGAAGATTACGGCACAAGTGATCAACACGCTCCGGGATGATTCCTCGGGGTTGGGTCCGCGACAAGGCGAATTGCTGGCCGAGGAGATTGCCTTGTTCGCAGCCGACGACCAACGACAACGTTCTGACAGGGAAAAACGTTTGGCGGAAGTCGCCAAACACGATACTCAGGAGTTGCACTCGGCGAAGGAACTCAGCATACCCGACCAGGTTTACAGTGATTACCTGGGCCCGCGAATCGCCGCTCAACAGGGTGTTGCGCCGGCTGACTTTTCCCTTTCCGAGGTCAATATTGTTCCTGGCGGCCGTTCCAAGGGCACCATACTGGTCACATACAATGTCAATGGGCAGCAGCAATCACTGGTGATTCGACGCGATTTTTCCGCCAGTGTTACCGGTGTGCCGGTCACCTACGAATACCCCATTATCGAGGCCGTTTTCCGGGCCGGCCTGCCCGTTCCCGAGCCCCTTTGGCTGGAGCAGGATGCCGCGGTACTCGGCGGCGCCTTTATCGTAGTGAAACGGGCGCCGGGGACAACCATGGGTACGCTGTTTCACAGTAATGCCTCACCCGAGTTCGCCAGACAATTTGCCGCCACGCTTGCCAGGGTACACAGCGTCGACTTGCCTCGCGCAGGTTTATTGGAGCATCTGAATTGGGGCAGCGAACAGAATCCGGTGCGTGCGATGGTGGATCATTTCTACCAGCGGTACAGAGAGCGGCTGAGCCCGGTTGCCTTGTTGGATGCAGCCTTTGCCTGGTTGTATTTGCAACTCGACTCTCTCGGGCTTCGGCGCTCCCTGGTGCACGGAGACGCTGGTTTTCACAATACCCTGGGGCAGGGCGATGTACTCACCAGCCTGCTGGATTGGGAATTTGCGCACGCCGGAGACCCAGCTGAAGACCTTGCTTATTGTAAACACCTGGTGGAAACGGTATTGCCCTGGGAGGAGTTCATGCAGGCGTATCAAGCTGCCGGCGGTGAACAGATCGCAGAGGGACGCATGCGGTTTTTTACCATCTGGCGCACCGTCCAACTGGCGATTCAAATGGGCGGAGCACGGAGCATGTTTGAATCCGGCGCCGATCAGGACCTGCGAATTGCCGTCATTGGTTTCAACTCATACCCCCGCATCCTGGCCCAGCTTGCCAATGACCTGGCAGCCTGCTAACAGGTAAGCACAATTTTGCCGCGTGTATGGCCCTGGGCGCTTAGCTGATGCGCCTGCGCCGCGTCTTCGAGGGCGAAACTCGCCTGCACCTCGGTGGTGACTGCTCCAGCGTCGATCAGTTCCGCGATTTCCCGGAGTTGTTCAGCATTTGGCGTCACCATCACGGGAATCACATCCACCTTGCCCGCGGCCGCCTGGGCTGTAATATCTTCGGAACCTGGGGACACTCGCATCAACTTGCCACCGGGTTTCAGTACTTCCAAGCACTGCCGGATAGAATCTCCACCCACCATATCGAGCACCAGGTCGACACTGCCCGCGCTTACTTCGGCTGTTCCGGTGCGGAAATCGACCACCTTGGCGGCGCCCAGGCTGCTTACGAATGCTGCGTTGTTTGCAGATGCCGTGGCAATGACACTGGCCCCGTGAGCGCGCGCAAATTGCACGCCGAACATACCGACCCCACCAGCCGCTGCGTGCACCAGAACCGTCTGACCTGCAGCCAGTTTCCCGTGGTCGAATAGACCCTGCCAGGCGGTTAACGCAGCGAGAGGCACTGATGCAGCTTGTACAAAATCCGCTGTCCTGGGTTTGGCGGCGACCAGGTCCTCAGCCACCGTTACAAATTCGGCATAAGCGCCGGTAAGTCCTATCATGGAATACACTTCGTCTCCGGGCTTGAATTTGCCGGCGCCCGCTCCCGTTTCTTCTACAATTCCGGCTACATCGGCGCCCAATATTGACGGCATTGGAATATCAAAAATGCTGCGAACGTAACCTTCGCGCAGTTTCCAGTCGACCGGGTTAACACCGATGGCGCGGACTTTAATGAGAACCTCGCCGGGGTTACAGCCCGGGCGGGGAATATCCTCGCAGGTCAATACATCCGGACCACCGTACTGATGAATTCTCATTGCTTTCATGATTGCTCCTGCTGGCGCCGTACGGCTTGGCGATGCTAATGTTAGCATACGTATCACTCCAATATTGGAGTAGAGAAAAGACAAAATAGCATTGGACAACACTCGTGTTTGACTTGATACATGCACAGCATATAGTATAGCGGTTGTTAAGTTACCCTTCGACCTGCATGATGAGCAAGTGGCCGTAGTGGCGGAAATTGAGACGTACACGGATGATCTTGATGTCATCGTAGCCGGCGCTGGCCACAATGGCCTGATTGCCGCTTGTTACCTGGCTCGCGGCGGCTTGAAAGTGCTGGTGGTGGAAGCCCACGATACGGTCGGGGGCATGACCTGCACCAATCCCATGGCGCCGGAAGCTCCGGACCACATGATCAACGAAGCCTCGGTTCACGCTTCGCTATTCCGTTTATCCCCCATCGATGAAGAGTTGGAATTAAGCCGGAGATTCGGGCTGAAACAGCGCATCATCGACCCCTGCCATGTCCAACTCAACTCTGAAGGCGACGAATCGATTGCAATGTGGCGCGACGCCAACAAAACCGCCGAGGAAATTCGCTATTTTTCACCCAGGGACGCCAAGGCCTGGCTCGAACTGTCCGAACTTTTCGATAAAGCCGTTACCATTGGTTTGCCCTTGGCCCTGACCAGCATTGTTCGTCCTGACCCCAAGGCAGTGCTGAAAGTTCTGGGCCGGTCAATCAGGAATTTCAGATCCCTGATGCCCCTCGTCAAGCTTGTTACCGGCTCACACAGCAGTGTACTGGAGGAATGGTTTGAAAGTCCCATAGTGAGAGCCTGCCTGTTGTCGGGCTTGCCGTTCATGGACTTCAAAGTGGACCACAGCGCATTCGCAATGGTCTACCTGGGCGCCTTGCAGAGCACCGGTATTGCGATGTTCGAGGGTGGCACAGGCGCCTTTCCCGCCGCCCTGGTTCGTTGTCTGGAGGAGGCCGGTGGTCAAGTCAAAACCAGCGCACCCGTTGAGCAACTACTGCTGAAAGACGGGGCTGTTCGTGGTGTAAGGCTGCAGGGAGGCGAGGAGGTTTTCGCTCGCAAAGGTGTGCTGACGGCATTCAGCCCCAAGTCGGTGCTCAATCATCTGTTACCCGAGGGGGTACTCTCGAGGCAATTACAAACCAGGGCCAAACATATTCCCACTGCCAATCGTGGTATCGCCGACTATAAACTCAATATCGCCTTGAAAGGCCGTATCGAGCCAAGGCGGCACCAGGCCTGGCGGGACAAAAAAGGCTGGGGCGCAGACCTGCGTTTGCCGACCTTGCAGTGGGCAACTTATGAGGAAACTCTGGCGGCATATGCAAACAGTATTCGAGGTGAGGTGCCGGATGTCATTCCGGGCTTGTCGCAAATTACCACGGCTTTTGATCCGTCCATGGCGCCTGCCGGACACGACACCTTCTGGTTCTGGACCGGCTTGATCCCTGTGGACCCCAGGCTTGGTTGGGAAACCGCCAGGGATCAAATCACCGACCGGGTGATAAGCGACTCCGCCAAATATTATGATGGTATCGAAGAGCTGGAAATAGCGCGGCGCCCGCTGGCTCCGCCGGATATCGCCAAGCGGTTCTGGGCCATCGACGGCAGCGTATACCACGTTGAGCCCTACATTTCCCGGTTCGGTCCGGGCCGTCCGGCGTTTGGTTTCGCCGGATATAAAACGCCGGTGCCGGGCTTGTTTCTGAGTGGTTCAGGAACTCATCCCAGTGCTGGTATCTGTGGCATGCCGGGAAGAAACGCAGCGCTGAAAATGCTGAAAGTGGTAGGAAAGTAGCTGATTGGAATCCGAGTAATAAACAACCCGGGGAAAAAGGGGGAGTAATGATGAGCTTTGTTGAAAAAATGATGACAACTGTTCCTGGTGATGTTTTACCAGTGCCGGAAACCTACATGGCCAATGAAACCGTGGCCATACTGTTTACCGTATGGGCCGGTGGGTTTGGTCTTGCGGTCATACCTTGGGCATTGTACCGCTGGCTCAAGAAGCAGGATGATATTCCGATATTGATGGTTGCCGGTGGACTGGTGTGCTCCCTGCTTGAGCCGATGCTGGATCATCTTGGACATCTGTGGTGGCCGACCAATTTGCCCGGGCCCGCGTTCGTCGGCTACGACTTGAATATTCCGTTTCTTATCCCCCCGTGTTATGTCTTTTTTATCGCCATGACCGGGTATTGGGCTTACCTGAGAATGAAGGATGGTCTGGACCTGAAGGGTCTGTTCCTGGTATGGCTACTGATATCCTTTACCGATGTGATCATGGAAATGCCAGGCACCGCGACCAAAGCGTACATTTACTATGGCGATGCTTCATTCAAGGTCTTCGGTTTTCCCTTGGCCTGGGGTTGGCTGAATGGCACTGCAATGCTGACTACCGGCTTCCTGTTGTGGCTTCTGGAACCGCGGCTGAAAGGAAGTAACCGCCTGTTGATCATTCCCGTGGTAATCGTTGCGATGGGAGCATCCTATGGCATGACAGCCTGGCCGTATTTCATGTCGCTGAATTGGGATATGCCCTGGATAGCTACCCGGTTGTTGACACTTTTGTCGCTGGTGATGTGCCTGGTCACGGTTCGCTTCATCGCGGAGGTGGTGGTTAGCAAGTCTGATGACCCGGTGGCGACGCTGCGTGGCAATCAAGCCACGGCCTAGGACTCTCCGGCCTGACCAACGCTCTGTCAAGGACGTTGCAAAGAAAGCAAAGTTGCGCTCCAGCATGCGGACACCCATCCGTGTGGTGGAGCGCCACCGACAGGACATGACGGTAGCCGCCATGGCTAACTCGCATGTCTCACCAAGCTTCTGCTGCGGCTACCGCATCACTCTCCATAGCGGGGAGAGGCATCCAGTGCATCCCAAGTCCTTCAAGCCGCTTCGACGCAGCGTCAACTACGCCTTCAGCGTCTTTGCGTCCGTGCGCCCCGCTACAGCGGCGCTGCAACGCCCTCACGACGAACGTCAGTGAGATATGCGGGCTAACCCCAACAGTACCGATCCCGGCAAGGCCCCCAACAAGCACATGCTTGGCGAGGAAATAATCTGGGTGTTCTTGCTCGGGGATATGAGCGTTTTTTCCCTGTTTTTCTGCGCTTACCTGAATAACCGCACATCTACTCTTGAACTATTTCAACAATCACAGTCGCTGTTGAATGTAAATTACGGTGTGGTTAACACCATGTTACTACTGGCAAGTTCGTGGTTTGTCGTCGGCGCAGTAGCCGCGGCGCGCAGGAATTCTGGTAAAACCTGTAGCCGCATGCTGGCCTGGGCATCTCTTTGCGGTGCGGCGTTCTCGGTCATCAAATATTTCGAATACAGCGAAAAAATAGCCGCCGGACTTACTTTTGGCAGTAACGATTTTTTTATCTTCTACTACGTGCTAACCGGTATTCACTTTGCACACTTGCTGGTTGGTTTGAGCTTGCTCTGCTACTTCTGTTTTACTACTCGTTTACAGTCTGAATTCAATGAGGCGAGCCTGTTGTCAATCTCCAGTACGGCGATTTACTGGCACATGGTTGATTTACTTTGGATTATTATCTTCCCACTGCTTTACCTGTTGCCATGACCATACTCGACTTGATCAAAACTCGCGAAACCGTAGTTTGGTTAACGCTGATGGCATTGACCATTGCTTCCTGGATAGTTGCCGTCAACGACAAGCTGATGTTGGATAATGCAGATTACAAGGGTATCGGCCTGATTGTTGTGGCGCTGTTTAAAGTTCGCCTGATCATTCTCTATTTCATGGAAGTACGCGATTCGTCTGCACAATTGCGCTACTCCTGTGAAGGCTGGGCTCTGGTGTCGTGCCTTTTGCTGATTGGTCTTTACACGGGTCTGCTTTCCGTGTGACTGCCATCAGCAGTTGTCTTTGAACCCGGCTTCAGGCCAGTGCTACCGGCTTTTCGTTATCGTGATTTTCCACGGCGCAGGCTCCTAGTTTTTAAACAGGTCGCGGCTGATAATTTCGCGCATGATTTCCGATGAACCACCAGCGATCTTGCGCACCCGCGAATCGATAAACAAGCGTGCGATGGGGAATTCCAGCATATAGCCGTAACCCCCGAATAACTGCAAACACTGGTCAACCGTTTCCCAGAGAAGCTCTGTAGTGAGCATTTTGGCCATGGCGGCTTCGGTGTTGTCGAGTTGCTTGTTCAACGATGCCTCGATACAGCGGTCAACATAAACCCTACACTGTTGAACGCGTGCGGTCAGGCCGGCCAGCACGAAGCGGGTGTTCTGAAATTCGGAAATCGTCTTGCCAAAGGCTTTGCGTTCCTTGACGTAGTCCAGTGTCCAGCCGACAGCCGCTTCAGCCTGGGCGATGGCCGATACGGCAATCGTCAGGCGTTCGTGGGCAAGATTATGCATGGCTATCCTGAAGCCGCCGTTTTCTTCACCGATCAGGTTGCCGGCCGGTACCCTCACGTCGTTGAAGAACAGCTCTGAGGTGTCCTGGGCTTTAAGACCGATTTTCTCCAGATTACGGCCGCGTTCGAACCCCTCTCTGCTGGATTCCACAACGATAAAACTGACCCCCCTGGTTCCCGCATCAGGGTCCGTTTTACAGGCCAGCACCAACAGGTCGCACAACTGGCCGTTGGAGATGTAGACTTTTTGACCGTTGATTACATACTCATCGCCATCTCTTACCGCCGTGGTGCGGATGGCTTTCAGGTCGCTGCCGGCATCGGGCTCGGTCAAACCCAAGGCGCCTATGGCGGTCCCCGCAGCCATACCGGGCAACCATTTCAACTTTTGCTCACGGGTACCGAAGTTGTCGATATAGGTGGCGACCATCTCGGAATGCACATGGAAACCGGGGCCGGATACCGCGGCGCGCCCGAGTTCTTCATAGACAACCGCGCTGTACAGAAAATCTGCGCCGGCTCCACCGAATTCCGGGGAAACCGTTGGACAGAGTAGACCGGTGTTTCCGGCTTTACGCCACAATTCACGGGGCACTACACCCTGCTTTTCCCATTCGGCGTGGTAGGGGACGATCTCAGTTTCGATAAAGCGACGCACTGCATCCCGAAAAATCGAGTGCTCTGCGGCGAACAGGGTTCGTTGCAACATGGGGCTTTACTTTCTTCCAGGGTGGGTAGGACGGTAGGCTTTTGCAGGTAGAAGTATCGTGGCTACCAACCATGAGTGTCAAGCTCCCTCGCTGTGTTAAGCTGGACGGTTGCCGATGAAATCGGGTATGATTTTTTGTGTTTGCTTACTATAAAAGGCAATTACTTTTGCCTGCTTAGGAACATCTGCTGATGTTTGGCGGGGTCCCGTAGTGTACGAGTTGTATGGCGGCACCGAGGGTGTGGGCCACACTTTTATTGGGCTCAACGAATGGATGCGAAAAAAGGCTCGGTGGGAAAAGCAGCCAAAGGTTGCGCCATTCGAATTGTTGATGAGGCCAAGAATATCTTGCCCGCCAATGAACCCGGACTCATTTATCTGGGCAATGGACGTCAATTCGAATACCACGATGAACACGAAAAAACCCTGCAGGCGATGGGGCTGGATGGTTTGGCCACGATGGGTGACAGCGGCTACCTGGACCAGGATGGCTATTTGTACCTGACGGACCGCCAGTCTCACATGATCATATCCGGTGGGGTAAATATCTACCCGCAAGAGGCCGAGAATGTGTTGATCGAGCACCCTGAAATTGAAGACGTAGCTGTGATCGGCGTCCCCGATGCTGAATTCGGTGAAGAGGTCAAGGCGATTGTAGTTCCGGCTTCGGCCGACCATGACGCCGCTGCGCTTTCCGGTGATATCATCGCGTACTGCCGGTCCAGGCTGAGCGCCATCAAGTGCCCGCGCAGTGTGGATTTTGTGGCCGAGTTACCACGCAGTGACGCGGGAAAGCTGCTGAAGCGGCTTGTCAAGGCGCCGTATTGGAAAGGACATGACACAACCATTGTTTAACTGGGACTCCCTGATCCTGCGCGATCGGGTTCACGGCTCGCTGTACAGCGATGCGGAGATTTTTAACCAGGAATTGGAGAAGATCTGGTACAAGACCTGGGTCTATGTCGGCCATGAGACCGAAATACCGAATGCCGATGATTTCGTAATGAAGTCAATCGGCCCGCAGGAAATCATCATGACTCGCAGCGGGGACGGCGAGATTCATTTATTACTGAATCGCTGTGCGCACCGGGGCAATCAGTTGTGCCTGGACCCCTGCGGCAACCGCAAGGTATTCGTCTGTCCCTACCACAGTTGGTCGTACAGGAATGATGGGGAACTGCGTGGTTTACCCTTTGCGGATGGCTACGAGGGTGTGGACCGGTCCGAAATAGGCTTGGCCAAGGTTAGCCGCGTGGCCAGCTATCGTGGCTTTGTATTTGGAAGTTTTGCAGAACAGGGCCCTTCCCTGAAGGAGCATCTGGGGGGTGCGGCGGAAGCCATTGATCGTTTGGCGATGGCCTCACCCGAGGGGAAAGTGCAGATCACGGCCGGTTTTTTGAAGCATAAAGCCAAGGCCAACTGGAAATTTTTGGTTGAAAATGAAACCGATGGTTACCACCCGGCTTTTGTTCATGCATCAATTTTTCAAGTCGCCAAGAGTGGCATTGGCGATTTGTACAGCAGTAAATCCACCGCTGTCGCTCGAGACCTCGGTAATGGGCATACCGAAAACGACTTGCGTCCCGAGTTTCGGCGTATCGGCAGGCCCATGGGCTGGTTCGGCACCAATGAACAGCGTTTGCCGGACTATGCAGCAAAAATGAGGGCCGCATACGGCAATGATCGAGCCAATCAAATCATGATCGATGGCACTCCGCACATCATGATTTTTCCGAACCTGTTTATTGCCGAAATCCAGATTTTTGTCATTCAGCCGCTGTCGGTCGACGAAACCGTGCAGCATGTCACGGCATTGCAGTTTGAAGGGGCGCTCGACCTCAATCGGCGCTTGCTGCAGCAAACCATGGGCTCGGTAGGACCGGCCGGCTTTTTACTGGCCGACGATTCGGAGATGTACGAACGCACACAGCGTGGTGTACAGGCCAGACTTCCCGCATACAACTACCTCGGCCGGGGCCTTCACCGGGAGCGTCGTGACGAAGATGGTTACCTGGTCGCGGACGCCACCGATGAAGTCACTTCCCGTGGGATATGGCGGCATTATCGGCAACTGATGGAGGCCGAATGAACGCCGGACTGGATAGGGAATTATTGGCGGAAGTCAGCCAGTTTTTGTACCTGGAGGCGCGCCTGCAAGACGCCCATGCCTATGACGAATGGGAAGCGCTGTGGACCGATGACGGCATGTATTGGGTGCCGGCCAACGGCAACGACATCGACCCGGAAACACAAATGTCGATTTTGTACGATAACCGCTCCCGCATCGCCCTGCGTATCAAACAACTCAAAACCGGCAAGCGGCATTCGCAGACGCCACCCTCCAGGCTTGGTCGCATCGTATCCAATGTCGAGTTGATCGATGTAGCGGAGAGCGAGATACGGGTCGGGTCCTGTGTCCAGATATTTGAATCGAATGCACGGGCCGATACCATCTGGGCGGCGCGTAACGAACACCTGTTGCGGCGCACGGAAAGCGGCTTGCGAATGGCTGAAAAAAAAGTCATGTTTGTCAATAATGACAAGGCCTTGTATACCCTCTCTTTTCTGATATAGGAAACCGGTTTATGTCGAAGGAACCCGAAGTGTTAATCGGTGAGGGCAGCGTATTGCTGACCTTGCACGGTCATGTGGGTAATGTTCATCTGAACCGCCCGGAAACGGCGAATGGTCTGGATGTGGAGACCCTGGCGGATTTGCGCAGGGTTCTGATGGCCTGCCATGGTGAGCGCCGTATCAGGGCCGCACTACTCACCGGCGCCGGCGCGAACTTTTGCGCCGGCGGAAATGTGAAGACCTTTCTCAGCAAAGGAGACCAACTACCCTACTACATTCGTCAGGCCACCGCGGCTTTGCAGGAAGTGATCAGTCTGTTGATTCATTTGGATGCACCCAGCATTTGCGCTGTGCAGGGTTTTGCCGCCGGCGGTGGTGGCATGGGCCTGGTCTGCGCCAGTGATTTGGTGATAGCCGCCGACAATGCCAGTTTCCTGGCAGGCGCCACCCGCGTGGCCATGGCGCCTGATGCCGGGCTTTCTGTCACTTTGCCGAGGCTTATCGGCGCACGCAAGGCGGCAGAAATGCTGTTGCTGAACAATAC
This sequence comes from Halieaceae bacterium, assembly GCA_026710905.1. GTDB lineage: Bacteria > Pseudomonadota > Gammaproteobacteria > Pseudomonadales > Halieaceae > JAPOQD01. Next base: position 8,441 of record JAPOQD010000206.1, on the reverse strand, counting down.
CGTCAAAGCCCCGGAAGCCCTGGCTATGGGTTTGATCAATTCGGTGGCGCCGGCCGCCGAGTTACCCAGCGCGGCTATGGAGATTGCCCGGCAACTGGCCTCCGCCGCGCCCCGGGCCCAGGCCGCCACAAAACGCTTGTTGTGGGCGGGTATCGGTTTGAGCGTGGACGCTTCGATGCCGGAAGAGAGCCGAACCGTAGCCGAACTGTGCAGGACCAGCGACGTACAGGAAGGGCTCAGCGCGGTGGTTGGCAAGCGCCCGGCGCAGTTCACCGGGAATTGAACCATGAAAAATTTTGCAGGCAGGCGGGCGTTCGTAACCGGCGGTTCAACAGGTATCGGTGCCGCTATCGTTCGTCAACTGGCCGAAGTGGACGCCGAGGTGGTCTTCGCGGCTCCTGAATCTGCTGCCGCCCACGATCTTGCGGCCGCAACCGGAGCTACCTTGCTGGTCCTGGACGTCACCAAAATTGAAGCGGCCATGGCGGCTGTCACCAACTCCGGCCCATTCGACATACTGGTCAATAACGCCGGTGTAGACCAACATGCCTTCTTCACCAACACAACGATTCAGGAGTGGCGCGAATTGATCTGCATTAATCTCGAGGCCGTGCTGGCGACTACGCACGCCGCCTTGCCCGCAATGCAGCAAAACGGGTATGGACGTATTGTCAATGTGGCGTCGGAGGCCGGGCGGATGGGCTCGCGTGGCGGCTCGGTCTATGCGGCGGCGAAGGGAGGTGTGATTGCATTCACCAAATCGATTGCCCGAGAAAACGGCCGCAAGGGTATTACTGCCAATGTCGTCAACCCCGGTCCGGTAGATACTCCCCTGTTGCAAAGCGCGGTGGCGCAGGGCGGTGAAAAATTATTGGCGGCAATGAAAAATTCGACCTTGCTGGGGCGTTTGGGAACGGCCGATGAAGTAGCCGCAAGCGTCGTTTTCCTGGCTTCGGAAGAAGCGGCTTTCATTACCGGCGAGGTACTGGGCGTATCGGGTGGCATGGCTTGCTGAGTAGACAGCAGTGACCGGTGATGAGCAAAACGGATAAGACGCCGATTGATCGGGTGATCGAGAAGGTGCAGGGCATCTATCGGGGTTGGAACCGTGAGACTACCCTCCGGCAGATGCGTGACGACTGGGACACGGCGTTCTGGTCCGGCAGCATTGACGCCAGGACACAAGACGACTGGGCCGATGGTGTGGCGGTGCGCTGGGTAAATGCCAGCCAAGCCCGGATACTGCCCCAACCTTCTGCTGCGGCCGCTGAATCACTCGCTGTGGCGGGGCGTACTCCCTCAAGCAGCCCCGACATGGATTCGGCTATGCCTTCAGCGTCTTTCAGTCCGTGCGCTCCGCCACAGCGGCGCTCCAAGTCCCTCGCGACGAGCGCTGGAGCAGTATCCGGGCGGGAAGTCGGCAGTCGTGTGCTGATGTATCTGCATGGCGGCGGTTTCAAAATGGGGTCACTCAAATCGCACCATGATTTCATGGCGCGGCTGTCGATGGCTGCCGGCTGCCTTGTACTCGGTGTCGATTATCGCCTGGCGCCAGAGCATATTTTCCCGGCGCAATTGGACGATACCTTGAATGCATATCGTTGGTTACTCCGTTCGGGACACCGGCCGGACAACATAATTCTAGCCGGTGACTCCGCCGGTGGCTGTCTGGTGGCTTCGGCCCTGCTGGCTTTGCGGGACAATGGCGAGCCCTTGCCGGCGGCAGCCGTCATGTTGTCTGCACTGACCGATCTGGAGGCCGGCGGCGACAGCTACGCAAGCTGTGCAGCCCTGGACCCCATACATAACCGCAAGCTCATACTGGCGCTGGCGCGGCAGTATCTCGGCCCCGGCGGTGATGCCCGCAATCCACTGGCTTCGCCCTTGCACGGCGAGTTGCACGGTCTTCCGCCGCTGTTGTTACACGTGGGGTCGCGGGAGACCGGCCTGGATGATAGTGTTCAATTCGCCGCCAAGGCACAGGCCGCAGGTGTAGCAGTACGATTGGTCAATTGGCCCGGTATGATTCATTTTTTCCAACAATTTGCCGGTGAACTGCCGGAAGCCGCCAGCGCCATTGAAGATATCTGCGTTTTCCTGAATCAACACTGGCTGGCGGACCAATCGCAAGTAGTGAAAGCAGGGCGTCGGCCGTGAGCGCTATTGGTGTCGAGTAAGTGCAGGGCCGGGTGGGCAGGGAACAAGTTGTTGAAGATGGCCTGGGCCCCTGGAAAGCGGTTACCCTGGCGGCTGATGGCCACCAGGTTGATCTCAGGACCGAAACGCATGACGGCTTTATCAGAATGAGTGCAAGTGTGCAGTTGGCATGATGAGGGCGCCCGGACATGGCGGGGAAGCAATGAGTAAACCCCCGAACGAACACCTGCAAGCGGCTGAGGACCTGCTGCTGCAAACCGGCCAGTTATTGCAGCAGGCCCGGCAAGCGCTGGTGCGCGATTGCGCAACCGCTGGCAAGCTGGACAGTCGCCGCTTGGATGAGATGCAAATTCCCTGTTTTGAATTTGCCTGGGCCAGCGCCGAGCAACTGGCCGCGGAACAATCCCTGGCGGCGCTGGCGCTCACGGGTGGCCAGTCTGAACGCCATGAATTGGAACAAAAACTGTCACTGGTATACATCACCGAGGCTGTATCCATGCTTCGCGGCCGGCTCGAATTGTTGTTTGCCGCACTGGATATTCCAGCCGTTGCGTTGCGGAGCCTGTCGGAAGATGCGGGTAATCGGGATTTACAGAAAATGCTATTTTCCGCCAGAACAATGGATAACATCGTCAGGCTGATGCAACAGCACTTTGATTTGGTCGGCTATGTGGAATTGGATGATGAACACGCCATGATCAGCGAACAGTTCCAGCGCTTCGCCAAAGATGCCGTGGCCCCGAGAGCGGAAGAAATTCACCGCCGCAATCTCACGGTGCCGGATGAAATCCTTCAGCCACTGTGTGAACTGGGTGTTTTCGGGCTGGCTATACCACAAGGTTTCGGCGGTATTGCTCCGGATGATGCCGAAGACAATATCGGCATGATTGCAGTTACCGAGGCTTTGTCCGAAGCCTCGCTGGCCGCGGCGGGCAGCCTCATCACACGCCCGGAAATTCTGGCCCGGGCCCTGTTGACGGGTGGTACCGATGCACAAAAACAGCATTGGTTGCCGCGCCTGGCGGCAGGCGACCCCCTGTGCGCCATTGCCATCACCGAGCCGGACTTTGGTTCCGATGTCGCCAGTCTGGCGCTGAAAGCCAGCCCTTGCGACGGCGGCTGGTTACTTGACGGCAGCAAAACCTGGTGTACGTTCGCCGGTAAAGCCGGCGTGATCATGGTGGTGTGCCGCACCAATCCAGATGCGCCGGGGCGCAAGGGTTTGAGCCTGGTGTTAGTGGAGAAGCCATCTTTCGACGGTGAAAATTTTGATTATCAACAACCGGATGGTGGGCGCTTGACGGGAAGCGCCATTTCGACCATTGGTTACCGGGGCATGCATTCATTCGATCTTGCCTTCGACAATTTTTTTGTCCCGGCCAGCCATCTGATTGGTGGAGAGGCGGGCGAGGGCAGAGGCTTCTACTACACCATGGCCGGTATGACCGGGGGGCGCATGCAAACCGCGGCTCGCGCCTGCGGGGTAATGCGCGGAGCGCTGCGGGCGGCGCTCGATTACAGTGAGGAACGCAAGGTATTCGGAGCCAGCCTGAGGGCTTATCCGTTGACTGCCGCCAAACTCGGCAGGATGGCGGCGCGCTACGCCGCCAGCCGCAATTTGAGCTATTTTGTTGGACGGCTGCTGGATCAGGGTGGGGGCCGCATGGAAGCCAGCCTGGTAAAACTGTTTAGCTGCCGCGCCGCCGAGTATGTCACCCGTGAAGCCTTGCAGATTCATGGCGGCATGGGCTACGCCGAAGAATGCGCCGTCAGCCGCTACTTTGTTGATGCTCGTGTATTGTCGATTTTTGAAGGGGCCGAGGAAACCCTGGCCCTGAAAGTGATTGCTCGCACCCTATTGGAAGAAACCCTGCGGCAGGAAGCCGCCTGATGAGCGGGGGGGTACTCGCCGGGATGCGTATAGTCGAGGTCTCGGCCTTTGTGGCGGCGCCACTTGGCGGCATGACGCTGGCGCAAATGGGCGCAGATGTGATCCGTATCGACCGGCCCAGTGGCGGTTTGGATTACCGCCGCTGGCCAGTCACCGAAGCCAATGCCAGTTTATTCTGGGCGGGGCTGAACAAGTCGAAACGTTCCGTCACCATCGACACCAGCACCGGCGAAGGAAGGGAATTGGCGCAGGCTTTGATTACCGCAGCCGGTGATGATGCGGGCATGTTGCTGACCAATATGCCGCCGCGAGGCTGGCTTGACTACGGCGCGCTCAGCACCCGGCGCAAGGATTTGATTCAGTTAACGGTGCAAGGCAGGCGCGGCGGCGGCTCTGCGGTGGACTATACGGTTAACACCACCGTGGGCTTGCCGTTCCTGACCGGACCGGAGGATTGCACGGATGTGGTTAACCATGTCTTGCCCGCCTGGGACTTGATCACCGGCCAGATGGCGGCAGTCGGATTGTTGGCCGCCGAACGGCACCGGCGGATTAACGGCGGTGGCCGTCACGTGATGCTTGCGTTGGAGGATGTGGCGCTGGCGAACATTTCGAACCTGGGCATTCTCGGTGAAGCCGAGTTGGGCGTTCGCCGTGGGCGTTACGGAAACTATTTGTACGGTGCGTTCGGACGTGATTTTGAAACCGGGGATCAGCAGCGGATAATGGTGGTCGGACTCACCGAAAAACAATGGAGTTCGTTGTGCAGCGCTACAGAAATTGTCGAAGGCGTACAGGCTCTTGAGCAAGATTTGGGTGTGGACCTGGATCAGGAGGGCGAACGTTTCAAGGTTCGTGAGCAACTGGCCGCGCTGATGGAACCCTGGTTCGCGGCCCGTTCGCTGCAGGATATAGCAACAATTTTTGACGCTGCGGGTGTGTGTTGGTCACACTATCAATCGGTCCAGGATCTGGTGAACACCGACCCCCGCGCCTCTGCCGGAAACCCGTTGCTGGCGTCCGTGATACAGCCTGATATTGGCGAGTTGCTGGCGCCGGCTATTCCGCTGGATTTTGGCGCCGATCAGCTTGCGCCTGAAGCGGCGCCGAAACTGGGCGCACACACCGAAGAGGTGTTGAGTGGAGTGCTCGGTATGAATTCTGTTGAAATTGGACTACTTTATGACAAGGGAGTGTTGTGAGAGGCCGCCTGTATTGTTGAAGGTTAAAGGGGTCAAAGCCCTTTTACGGGTTAAAGGGGTCAAGGGTTAAGGTTAAAGGGGTCAAAGCCCTTTTACCGTGGGTTAGGTTAAAGGGGTCAAGGGTTAAAGGGCTCTGACCCCTTTACCTTGTTAAAGGGCTCTGACCCCTTTACCTTGTTAAAGGGCTCTGACCCCTTTACCTTGTTACCCCTTTACCTTGTTTACCTTGTTAAAGGGTTAAAGGGTTAAAGGGTTAAAGGGTTAAAGGGCTTTGACCCCTTTACCTTGTTGTCAGTTGAAGGAGGCCTGAACCTTGTCAGCAAACCCCAATCGCATTGATATACCGGACAGCAAACAGCCTGCATTCAAAGCTTTGAGCGTAGTTCCAAACTTCGCCTGGCCTACCATCACGCTGGCAATAGTGGCCAGTGGCTCGGTCATCATGGCGGATGTCCTTGCGCTGGCGGGTGTTATTGGTCTTTGGTCCGCCTTTGGGGTGAACTGCGTCGCCTACTACCTGTTCTTCAGTGTTATCCACGACAGTACGCATAACTCCATCAGCAAAAACAGGCGAGTGAACGAATTCTTTGGCCAGTTGGCGCTGAGCTTGAGTGCCCCCTACGCCAATCTGGCAATATTCCGTTATGCACACATGGAGCACCATCGATTTACCAACGATGACGGTGACCCGGATATCTGGTTTCACGGCGCCTGGTGGACGTTGCCCCTTCGTTGGATCACCATTGATTTTTATTATGCTTTTCGATTGATTCAATCGGAAAACCCGAAAGTGAAAGAAAAGTTGAGAAAGTCGGTCCCGGTGGTTACGGGAGGCTTGGTATTGCTCATTGCGCTGCTTGTTGCAGGTTACTGGAAAGAACTATTGCTGCTCTGGTTGCTGCCGACCAGGATTGCGTTTATCGGCATCGGATTTTCCTTTTTCTGGTTACCGCATGTGCACTGGCCAGACCCGGAACGTAACTTGAAGCAGAGTGACAACCCGACCCTGGCAACTACTGTCCGTGAGGATTACCCGGCTTTTTTCACCCCCGTGTTCGCCTTCCAGAACTTTCACTTGATACATCATCTTTGGCCCACTACTCCTTTTTATAACAATAGAAAGCTCTGGCTATTGCTTGAGGACGAATTGCGCCAACGCGACCTGGCGATCCAGCGCGGGTTCAGAATACAGCCGGAGTACGTTTTGGCGAACGGCCCCCAAACCTCAGCCGGGTGAAATATACGGCCAGGTTAAAGCCTTTCGATACGGCGCGTTACGGCCCATAACAAACGCGGCGCCCAGCGTCGCATACGCCACGCCATGCGGGTCAGGCGGCCGGGAACAACCCATGGGCCGGCGCCTGTTCGTAAAACTTTCTCTATTTCGTCCAAGACTTCCTGCGGCTTTATCGGAGCAAAAACATCAAAAAGCCTGGGCCAGACCGTGGCCTTCGCCTGGCTGAGCAGCGGTGTAGCCACAATTGGCGGACAGACGCACAGGACAGTAACCCCGGTGTTGCGCGCCTCCTGGTACAGCACTTCTGAAAAGGTCGCCACCGCCGCTTTTGAGGCCGCGTAGGCGCCCATGTAAAAGATCGGCCAGTGTCCCACCATGGAGGCATAGCTGATAAATTCACCGTGATCGCGCTCCAGCATGCGGGGCATGACCGCGGCAGCCAGGTTGACCAGGCCGCCGTAATTGATATTCATGATCTTGTGGATCGAAGCTGGCGCTTGCTCCGTCAGCTTGCCCAGCGGCATGATCGCGGCGGCATTCACCACCCTGGAGATGGGCCCCAGTTCCGCTTCGCACCTGGCCACAGCCACCCTGACAGCATCGGCATCGGTGACATCGGCAGTGAGACATAACAAGTTGGGGTGCTGGCCAAGCTGCGCCAAACCCTCTGCATTGATGTCCACGGCGGCTACAGCCCAGTCTTCGGCAAGCGCCCTGGCGGCGGTCAATTGCCCCAGACCACTGCCGGCGCCACTCACCAGTACTACTTGTTTGTCCGGCATGCTCTGTCTACCCCACTCCCGCAGGTATACTATCAGTAACAAGGCGGGGCTACAGGCAAGTTGCGGTGATTACACGCACAATATTTGACCAGGAGCATGATTTGTTCCGGACTTCGGTGCGCAAGTTCAGTGATGACAATATTGCGCCGTATCTGGAGCAATGGGATGAGCGCGGCGCAGTGGACCGCGAGCTATGGAACAAGCTGGGTGAGCAAGGCTTTCTCTGTACGACAATGCCCGAGCAGTACGGTGGGGCAGGGGGAGACCGGCGCTTCGGCATGATCATGCTGGAAGAACTGGCGCCGCTGGGAGGGCTCGGACTTTCCGTGTCCATGCATTCCGATATCGTCGCCCCCTACCTGTTGCGTTATGGCAGCGCATCAGTAAAGCAAAAATACCTGCCGAGTATGGCGGCCGGAGAGAGCATAGGCGCCCTGGCCATGTCGGAGCCTGCTGCGGGGTCAGATGTAAAGGCAATTCGAACCAGCGCCGTAAGAGCTGGCGCCGACTATATTCTGAATGGCTCGAAAACCTTTATTTCGAATGGCTACGAGTGTGGACTGGCTGTAGTAGTAGCGAAAACAGACCCTGCCGCGGGCGCGAGGGGAATCAGCCTGTTCCTTGTCGACGACAAAATGCCCGGATTTGAGAAAGGCAAAAAGCTGAAAAAAGTGGGGATGAGGGCGCAAGACACGGCGGAACTGTTTTTTAACGATGTTCGAGTACCCGGGGAGAATTTATTGGGTACAGAAAACCAGGGGTTCATACATTTGATGGAGGAGTTGCCGTGGGAACGTTTACAGATCGGCATTTGTGCGGTCGCCTGTGCACAGGCCGCCTTCCAAAACACGGTTGACTACACCAAAGAACGGCAAGTATTCGGTCAAGCGGTTGCCGATTTTCAAAATACGCGGTTCAAACTGGCCGAGATGAAAAGCCAAATACAAATCGGACAGGTGTTTGTTGATCGTTGTATGGAATTGTTGATGGAGAATCAACTGGATACCGACACGGCGTCCATGGCGAAATATTGGTGTTCCGATCTCCAGTGCAATGTGGTTGATGAATGTGTTCAATTACACGGCGGCTACGGATTCATGAGTGAGTACGCTGTGGCCAGGGCCTGGACCGACGCACGGGCGCAACGGATCTATGGGGGTACCAATGAACTT
>JAPOQD010000100.1 GCA_026710905.1 Halieaceae bacterium | reverse complement strand
GCGCACCCCGCGCGGCGCTCCGTTGTCTGGAGGGGCGGGGCCGACCCCGCGCCGGGTAGTGCCGTTTTGGGCGCCGCCGCGCCGGGCTTCGCGAGCCTGGTCCAGGGCTGCGTGGCAGGGCAGAATCAGGGGACAAGCGGGGCTGAGCCGCAGGCGCTCGCGCACGGGAACTCCCAGATCTTCCAGGTCCGCGACTTCCCCGACCAGGGCCTGGGGCGACACCACTACGCCGTTACCGACCAGGCACAGCCCCCCGTCGTGCAGTACTCCCGAGGGAATCAGGTGCAGTATGGTCTTCTCACCGTTGATCACCAGGGTATGTCCAGCGTTGTGACCGCCCTGGAAGCGCACCACTACCTGAGCCTGGCCGGTCAACAAATCGACGATCTTGCCCTTGCCCTCGTCACCCCACTGAGTTCCCAGCACAACTACGCTTCTACTCATTTCCGGGAATCCCAAGCCGCCAGAACCCGCCGGGCGTGGCGCCTGCAAATTGTATCCAGGCCATTGTCCCGCCTGGCGCCGACAAACAAGAGCGCAACGGGAATTTACGCGTGTGCTGGTGCGACATTGCGGCTACAAAGGTTCGATGCGCCATTCGCCGTCACGGCAACGCAGTTCACGATCGCAGCGTGGATCTGCTTCCCCGGACCAACTGGCGATGACTACCTCACCGGACTCCCGCAGGCGGGCAATAGCCCGCCACAAATCAGCATCGCCTTCGGACGGTGCGCGGATTGCCCCGGGCGGCGGCTCCTGGTCCGGCAATAATTCCAACAGGGCGCCGAGGTCGGTATTGAAACCGGTAGCGGGCCGGGCCCTGCCGAATACTTTACCCACATCGTCGTAACGCCCTCCATTCGCCAACGCCCGCCCAAAGCCGGGGACATAGGCTGCGAAAACCAGGCCGGTGTGGTAGTGGTAACCGCGCAATTCGCTCAAGTCGTAATAAATATCCACTTCCGGGTAGCGCTGTTCGATGGCAGTGCTCACTGCGCGCAATTGCCGTATCGCGGAGTCAGCGTAATCCACGCTATCCAGTACAGCGGCATCGCCGTGGGCTCCGGCCAACTGCAAGATTCTTTGCCTGAACGGAACATCCGGCACTGCCGACAGAACTTGTTCCAGGTCGGGCAATGACTTGCGCTGCAAGGCCTCGAACAGAGTCGCCTGCAGTTGCTCTTCGAGCGGGGCGGATTCCAGCAACTTGCGATAGATCCCGACATGGCCCAGGTCCAGGGTGATGCGTTCCACCTCGGCGGTTCGCAGGGTTTCCAGCATCAGGGAAATCACTTCAAGGTCCGCTTGCAGGCCGCTGTCGCCGTACAATTCAGCGCCCACCATTTCCGGAGAGCGGGAGGCCAGCAGTTCGGTGGGGCGGGTGTGCAGTACCCTGCCGGCGTAACAAAACCGGCTGATTCCTTCCCTGGGCAGGCTGTGGGCATCAATCCGTGTTACCTGCGGGGTGATGTCTGCGCGAATGCCCATACTGCGGCCACTGAGTTGGTCGGTAACCCGGAAGGTCAGCAGGTCAATATCGCTGCCCAGGCCGATCAGCAGGGATTCCGTGAATTCCAACAGTGGCGGAATCACCAACTGGTAGCCCCAACTGGCGTAAAGATCCAACAACTGCCGCCGCAGCCGCTCCGCCTTGGCCGCGGGACCAGGTAATACCTCCTCGACCCCATCGGGTAGTAGCCAGCGGTCTGCACTTGTCATCGAACTCTGCCCCGGAGTCAATTCACGAGATACAGCAAAGCCACGCCCAGCAGCATGCTTGACAGGCCGATGATGCGCATACTGCGATTATCGAGGCTGGCGACGGATTGCACCATCCGCCGCCAAGCGCCGGGGCTGATGAAGGGAATCATGCCTTCGATGATCAAGACCATGGCGATCGCCACTGCCAGATATTGCCACATATCCACTCGGGACCTTCCTTCCTCAGCTTTACACGCGCATAAAAAAACCGTGATTCACGGCGTTTGCCAACCCTCACGGTTGCAGGATTTTACAGGAAAAACGCCGGCCCCGGACCAGGCTGACCTGTACCTGGAAGGTAAGAGTTACCTTGGCGGCGCTCAGTTACCGGCTTCAGAGTTCTTCAGATAGTGGAAGAAATCGCTCTCTGGGCCCAGCAGCATGACGTCATCCTTGCTCTGGAAGGCGTTCCGGTATGCCCTCAGACTGCGGGTAAATGAATAAAACTCCTGATCCCGGTTGAAAGCCTCGGCGTAGGTGGCGGTGGCGCGGGCGTCACCTTCACCGCGGACAAGTTCCGCCTCTCGGTAAGCATTGGCCTTGATGATGGTAACCTCGCGGTCGGCGGCGGCGCGAATTCCCTCGGCCAGTTCGCGGCCCTGAGAGCGCAATTCCCGCGCCTCTTTTTCCCGCTCGGCATTCATGCGCCGGAACACGGATTCACTCACCGCGGGCGGCAGATCGATCTGTTTGACCCGGACATCCACGACATCCACGCCCAGTTCATTGCGCGCCACCTCGTTGAGCTTTGCGGTCAACTGCGTCATTAATTGATCGCGCTCCCCGGAGACGACCTCATGCAGGGTGCGGACTCCAACTTCATTACGCAGACCATTGTTGATGCGCTGTGAAAGCAGGGCGTTGGCGCGGCTTTCATCACCGCTGGTGGCGGTGTAATATTTGGCCACATCGGAGACCTTCCACTTGGCATAGGAATCCACTACCACGGCCTTCTTTTCCAAGGTCAGGAAACGTTCAGGCTGGGCATCCACGGTCAACACCCGTGCATCGAATCGGCGCACATTGTTCACGAAGGGAATTTTCACATGCAGACCCGGCTTGATATCCGGGTTGACCACTTCACCAAAGCGCAGCAACACTGCCCGCTCGGTTTCCATGACGATATAAAGGGCGCTGTTGGCAAGAAACAGCGCCAGCAACAGGGCCAACAGGGATAGTAAGGATCTGGCTTTCATTTCAACGCCCTCCTCTGCCGCCACCGGAGCGGGCGGCATTGTCAAGCCGCATCTGTTCCGCGACCTGATCGGTTAACTGACGAATATCGACATTGGCTGCGGACGAACGCCCCGAGCCGCCACCCTGGTTGACAATTTTGTCCAGCGGCAAATACAAGACATTGCTGCCGCCGTCCACATCCACCATGACCTTGCTGGAGTTGCTCAGGACTTCCTGGAACGCATCCAGATAAAGACGCTGCCGGGTTACCTCCGGGGCCTTTTTATACTCCTCCAACAACAGGCTAAAGCGGTCCGCTTCACCGATAGCCTCGGCGATCACCTGTTCCTTGTAGGCGTTGGACTCCTCGATCTGGCGCTGGGCCTGGCCTCGGGCTTCCGGCACAATGCCATTGGCATAGGCCTGCGCTTCATTCTTGAGCCGCTCTTCATCCTCGCGGGCCTTGATCACGTCGTCGAAGGCCGCCTGCACTTCCGCGGGCGGCTTGGCGTCATCAATGTTCACCTTGGAAACCAGGATGCCGGTCTGGTAGTAATTCAGGTAATCCTGCAAACGGTCGCGTACATCCAGCGCCAATTGGGTCCGGCCATCGGTGAGCACGTAATCCATGGAACTACTGCCCACCACATGGCGCAGGGCGCTCTCGGTAGCGTGCATGAGGCTGCGCTCTGGAGCGCGTACCCTTAGCACATAGTTCTCGGCGTTCTGGATAACGAACTGAACCGAAAGGTTGACCTCAACGATATTTTCATCTTCGGTCAGCATTTGCTCGCGATGGGATGTGGTGTTCACCCTGGTGACGTTGACCCTGACCACCTTGTCGATCAGGGGTGGGTTCCACTGTAATCCCGGCTGTACCGTGGTGTGGTACTTGCCGAGCCGCAACACCACGCCCCGTTCCTGCTCGTCAACCTGGTAAAAGCCGAGCAGGCCCCAGCCCACCAAAGCCACGCCAAGCACCATCAGGGCCAGGCCGCCGGGCAAGCCACGGCCGCTGGAACTGCCGGTGCTGCCGGAACTACCGGAGCCACCGCCGAACAGTCCCCCCAGCCGTTCCCGCATCTTGCCCAGCACCTGGTCCAGGTCAGGCGGCCCCTGGTCGCCGCCACCCCAAGGGTCACGAGGTTTGTCGCGGTTTCCACCAGGCTCATTCCAGGCCATGATATTCTCCTGTTCCGTTATTGCCGATCAGCGTAAACAACATGGGAGTTTAGCACATTATAGCTTTGATTTGCGCCGACCAATTGTTCCTCTGTCACCCCTTCACTGGCCAGCAGGCGCCGCCAGGCACTCCGTGGCAAACGGAGTTGCAGCGTCGACCCGCCGTCATCTCCGTGACATTCTTGAAGCACGGCGCCAAATTGATAGAGATGGGCTCGCAGGCTCCCCTGTGCGGGTGTCAGTCTAACCTGTAATTGCAGCATCTCACTGCCGAGAAGCTCGGCAATAACCCGTGGCAGCAACTCCAGACCAGCGCCGGATTGGGCGGACAACCATACCCGCACCGGCCTGCCGTTTTCGTCTCGATCTACCCGGGGCGATTGCGCCAACAGATCCAGCTTGTTGAATACTTCCAGCCGTGGAATATGCTGAGCACCGATTTCGGTAAGTACTTCTTCCACCTGGGCGATTTGTTCAAAGCGCTCGGTGCTGGCCACATCGATCACATGTAACAGCAGGTCCGCGTTGGTGGTTTCCGCCAGGGTGGCTCGAAACGCCTCCACCAGTTTGTGGGGAAGGTGACGAATGAAACCCACGGTATCCGCCAATACCACCGGCCCGCAATTGGCCACGTCGAGATGACGCAGTGTGGGGTCCAGCGTGGCGAACAATTGATCGGCTACATAGACCCTCGATGCAGTCAATGCGTTGAAGAGCGTGGACTTGCCGGCGTTGGTGTAACCCACCAGGCAAAGGCAGGGCAGGGCGGCTCGGCGCCGTGAACGGCGCCCCAACTCGCGCTGCTTTTCCACTTTCTCCAGGCGGCCGGTAACGGTTTTGATGCGGGCTCGTATCAGGCGGCGGTCCGATTCCAACTGGGTCTCGCCAGGGCCCCGCAGGCCGATGCCGCCCTTTTGGCGTTCCAGATGGGTCCAGCCGTGCACCAGCCTGGTGGAGGCATGCTGTAACTGGGCCAGTTCCACCTGCAGCTTGCCCTCATGAGTGCGGGCCCGCTGGGCAAAGATATCGAGGATCAAGCCGATACGGTCTGTGACCCGGCACTGCAGGGCCTTTTCCAGGTTGCGCTGCTGACCGGGGCTGAGTGTGTGATTGAACAGAACCACCTCGGCCCGATGCAGGCGAACCTGTTCTGCGACCTCTTCCAACTTGCCGGCGCCGACAAAGGAGTGCGGATGGGGCGCATGCCTCTGGCCAAAGACAAAGGCTACCGGATCGCCCCCGGCGGAGAGTACCAGTTCTTCAAATTCTCGTGGATCTTCGCGATCTGTTTCGATGGAGAGATTGAGGTGAACGAGTACAGCACACTCACCGGATTCCGGTCTGTCAAAAAACAAATCGGGCCTGTCTCAATCGGTTAAGCATTCCCCGAATCAGGGCTGGCTTGCACTTGCTTCATTTTCGGGCGGATGTTGCAGGGGTATGCGTACTACCCGTGTGGGAACCACCGTGGAAATAGCGTGCTTGTAGACCATTTGACTGACGGTGTTCTTCAGCAGCACAACAAACTGGTCGAAAGACTCAATCTGACCCTGCAACTTGATGCCGTTCACCAGATAAACGGATACCGGAACACGCTCCTTGCGTAAAAAATTCAGGTAGGGATCTTGTAATACATGCCCTTTTGACATGAGGTTTCTCCTAAAATAGCCTGGCCCGAGTTGCTGAAAATGGAACTGTGTGGGAACCTTTCAACAAGCCGATATTCGAATACTTGATGGCGGCTTGTCGAGCCTTCAAAAAGGCGCCAACGCTCAAGTATAGCGTACCCGCAACAACTTATGTGGTAGCTTGGCGTATATATTTCAAGGCCAGTTGCAAAGAATTTTCCGTGGCCTGCCCCAGCCTCTCTGGGCTGCCGGCGGCAAACCCCCGGCTGTCAGTATAGATCCACTTCAAATCGCGCCAGCCGCGCAACCAGGTCAATTGACGTTTCGCCAGTTGCCGGGTGGCGATCCGGGTCAGTTCCAGCGCCTGCGGCAGGTTGTGCTCGCCATCAAAGTGAGCCCAGAGTTGCCGATAGCCCAACGCACACATACTGGGCAGGTCCCGGTGCAGGTCACCCCGCCGGTAAAGGCCTCGTACTTCTTCCACCAAACCCTGATTGACCATCTGCTGCAAACGAAGTTCAATCCGCGAGTGCAAAATCTTGCGGTCCGCTGGACAAATCGCCAGCTTCACTAGCTGGTATTGACTGACAGACAAACCCTGGCTGTCCTGCGTCTGGCGCCGTTGCAGAGCGGACAGGGGTTCGCCGCACTGCCGGTAGACTTCCAACGCCCTGGCAATGCGCCGTGAGTGATTCGGGTGGATGCGGTCAGCGGATTCGGGGTCGACCTCGGCCAGTAATTTGTGCATGTACGGCCAGCCCCGGGTGGCGGCCTCCGCTTGCAGTTGCCTGCGCAATTCCGTATCCGCCGCGGGCAGGCGGGCAAGGCCCTCGAACAGCGCCTTGAAATACAACATGCTGCCGCCAACCAGCAGGGGGATGCGCTTACTGGCCACAATCCGGCCTACCTCACGCTGCGCATCCGCGCAAAACTCCGCCACCGAGTAAGGCTCCGCCGGGTCGCGAATATCCACCAGGCAATGTGGCGCCGAGGGCTTGGCGCTGCCGATGTTCAGGCCGCGGTACACCAGCGTGGAATCCACACTGATCAATTCTCCGTCAAACCGCTGCGCCAACTGTTCCGCCAGGGCGGTCTTGCCCGCCGCGGTGGGCCCGAGCACGCAGATGACCCGGGGTTTGTCTGCGCCGGACTGAAGCATTTCGTTCAAGGGGATATTGCCATCTTCAGGGTCTGCACCTGTTGGAGGTTGCAGGTTAGCGCCCGCGCAGAAACAGTTTATCCAACTCGTCGATAGACAACTGGGTCCAGGTGGGCCGGCCATGATTGCACTGTCCGGAGCGCTCGGTTTCTTCCATGTCCCGCAACAGGGCGTTCATTTCTTCAAGGGCGAGGCGGCGATTGGCGCGCACCGAACCATGACAGGCCATGGTGGACAAAATCTCGTCCATGTGCGCCTTGATGCGGTCACTGCCGCCATACTCGATCAGGTCGGACAATACATCCCGTATCAATTGCTCCAGGTCGGCGTCGCGCAGCGCTACCGGAACCTCCCGTATCGTTAGCGCTTCTTCTCCGGCCCGCTCCAGCTTGAGGCCCAGTTCGGAAAACACCGGGGCATGGTTGTCAGCACAATCGGCTTCTCGTTGGCTTACCGAAATTGACTGGGGCACCAGCAGAGGCTGGGAGCGAATACCTTCCTCTGTTTGTGAAAGTTTCATGCGCTCGTAGGTAATGCGCTCGTGGGCGGCGTGCATATCCACCAGCACCAGACCTGCCTTATTTTGCGCCAGAATATAAATCCCGTGCAGTTGAGCCAGCGCGTACCCCAGGGGCGGCGCCTCCCCTGATGCCGCTTCTGGACCCTGGGAGGCAGTTAGCGGTGGCGAATACAGCTCCCGATAGTTACCCAAGGCTTCGGTTACGGCGCCCGTGGCGGGCCGGCCCGCGCCCCAGTTCAGGTTTTGTTGCCGGCCGGCCGGTTGCTGCGCAGCGGCCGGTTGCCCCTGCGCTGGAGCCGTGTCCGTGGGCTGGGCGGCTACAGGAATACCAACGCTATCGGCTGGACGCACATCAGCCAGCGCCCGATGCAGACCGCGAAAAATAAAATCATGCACACTGCGTCCGTCGCGAAAACGTACTTCGTGTTTGGCGGGATGCACATTCACATCCACCTGTGCGGGGTCCATCTCCAGATACAGGACAAAGGCCGGGTGGCGGCCCTGATAGAGGACATCCCGGTAGGCCTGGCGAATCGCGTGGGCCACCAGCCGGTCTTTGACTGTGCGGCCGTTTACGAAGAAATACTGCAGGTCTGCCTGGCTGCGGGAAAACGTGGGCAGGGCGACCCAGCCCCACAGCTTCAATTCTCCGATGTCCGTTTCGATGTACAGGGCCTGCTCCATGAAAGCGGGGCCGCAGATTTGTGCTACCCGGCGCTGCCGCTGCTCCTGGCTGGCGCATTCCCGCAATTGGTGGATCACTCGCTGCTGATGGCGCAGACTGAAAGCCACTTCAAAGCGGCTCAGCGCCTGGCGCTTGACCACTTCCTCCACATGGCTGAATTCGGTTTTTTCGGTGCGCAGGAATTTGCGCCGCGCCGGGGTATTGAAGAACAGGTCGCGAACTTCCACCGTGGCGCCCCTGGGGTGGGCGGCGGGTTTTGCGCTGACTTCTATATCCCGGCCGGCAGATTCGGCAGCGTGACCGGCGGAGTCCTCGTTGCTGTTGTTGGAGACTATCCGTAATCGTGAAACAGAACTGATGCTGGCCAGCGCCTCGCCGCGCAAGCCGAGACTGACGACTTGTTCCAAATCTTCCATGGAAGCAATTTTGCTGGTGGCGTGGCGGCTCAAGGACAAGGTCAGATCCTCTGCATCCATGCCATGGCCATCGTCGCGTACCCGAATCAACTTGACGCCGCCGGCCTCCACCTCCACATCGATGCGCCTGGCGCCGGCGTCGAGGCTGTTTTCCAGCAATTCCTTGACCACCGAAGAGGGCCTTTCCACCACTTCTCCGGCGGAAATCTGGTTGGCCAGGCGTGGGCTCAGTAGTTTGATTTTCGGCAAGACAGGTAATTCCCGTTGGGTTGTCGTCAAAGCGGGCTGCCAGCCCGAAGGGGCGCGGTCATTGGGGAGGCAACCACTATTCCACCGGAATAATCAGTTTCTGGCCGACCCTGATAGTGCTGCTCGGCAAGGCGTTGCGGTTGCGAATGGAGGCTACGCTGACGTCGAAACGCAGGGCGATTTCCGACAGGGTGTCGCCGCGTGTGATGGTGTACTCACGGCCCTTGGTCTGCTGTTGCCAGGACAGCAAGGTATCCGCCGGGGCATGCTCCACAAACCAGGAAAGCACCCCCCGATAAATCGCCCTTGCCATCTTGCCCTGGTAGCTGCGGCTATTGAGCAGACGAGCTTCCTGCGGGTTGGAAATAAAACCGGTTTCCACCAGGATGGAAGGGATATCCGGGGACTTGAGAACCACGAACGCGGCTTGCTCAACCCGCTTGCTGTGCAGTCTGGAGATGGAGCCCATTTCATTCAAAACCCGGGCGCCTATTCCGTTGCTCCAGTCACGGCTATATCTCCTGGACATGTCATAAATGACTTCGGCCAACTGATCGTCCTTGCTACTCAAGTCGACGCCGCCCACCCGGTCGGAGGCGTTCTCCCGTTGCGCCAGAAATTTGGCGAAGGTGCTGGTGCTGGCGGCGCCTCGCTCGGACAGGGTATAGACCGAGGAGCCTTTGGCCTTTGGGCTGCGGAAGGCATCCGCATGCACCGATACCAACAGGTCCGCCTGCTGGGAGCGGGCCAGCTCTCGCCGTTTACTCAGACCCAGATAATAGTCACCCTGGCGGATCATCACCGGTTTGAAACCGGTCTCTCGGGAGAACAGGGTTTTCAGTTCTCTGGAGATAGCCAGCACCACATTTTTCTCGCGTACTCCGCCGGGGCCGCTGGCGCCAGGGTCTTCACCACCGTGACCGGCATCAATGGCAATAACAATATCGCGTTTGCTGGAGTCGGCGACGCTTTTCTTGACGCCGGGCGCCAACTCCTTTTCCCTTGACAGGTCATACAGGTCCAGCACCAGCCGGTTGCTCAGCTCTCCCTCCGCCTTCAAGACGAAACTATGCGGCTCTACCGCAACCGCCAGGTCCAGCACTACGCGCAAGTCATTGCCATCGCGGATGCCGTGACGAATTTTTTTGATCGGGGTGCCGGCCAGCGGAAGTTGATCAAAGCTTGCCGCAATGGAGGTGTCGGCAAGGTCTACCACAATGCGCCGGGGAGAATCCAGAACGATCAACTGGTGCCGGGGAATCATCGAGACATCGAACACCAGCCGGGTGTGGTCTGGCGCCCGCCACAGCCGTACATCGTTGACTTGTACAGCCCAGGCCGGGGACGCCAGCAACAGCGCCAGGGACAGGGCCGCCCAGCGCCAGGTGAATCCTGCTCCCAATCGCTTCACGGCTGGCCTACCCCCAGCCTGCCGGGCTCAATCCCGGACGGCGTAAACATTTCTCTCCCATGGGGCTCCGTGATTCCAGTTGCACACGCCGACCCGCACTTTCAATCTCTATGGTAATCACCAAATCCGCCGGCGGCAAAAATCCCTTCCCCTTTTCGGGCCACTCTATCAACACCAGGCTCTTGTTACAAAAATAATCCCGGATGCCCATGAATTCCAACTCTTCCGGGTTTTCCAGCCGAAAGAGATCGAGGTGATAGAGGGTTAATCCAGTCAATTCATAGGGTTCCACCAGGGTGTAGGTAGGGCTCTTGACCGCCCCGGAATGGCCCAGCGCTTGCACCAATGCCCGCGCCAGAGTGGTTTTGCCGGCGCCCAGTTCGCCTTGCAGATAGACCACGCTTCCGGCTGACAGGCCGGCCGCCATGCGGGCGCCCAGGGCCAGCATCCCTTCCTCATCGGCAAGCCGGTGTTCAATCATCAGTTCAGCAAGTTCTGCAAGGGTTCCATCAAATCCGTTGCCAGCAGCCCGCGCTCTCCCCTGGACGCGGCCATTTCCGCGGCCCGGCCATGCAGGCAAACACCCAGGCAGGCCGCCGTCAGGGGTTTGAGATGCTGAGCCAACAGCCCGGCCAGTACGCCGCTGAGTACATCGCCCATTCCGCCGCTGGCCATGCCGGGATTGCCGTAACGGCTCAGCAGAATTTGCCCGTCCGGACCGGCAATGAGGCTGCCGGCGCCTTTCAGGACCACCACGCCTCCATAACGCTGTTGCAACTCGGTAATCGCTCCGAAGCGGTCAAGTTGTACACTGGCGACATCGCTGCCCAGCAGGCGGGCCGCCTCTCCAGGGTGTGGGCTTAGTATCCAGTTGTCCCGACGCGTGTTCGGCGCCACTCGCCCCTGCGCCAGCAGATTGAGCGCGTCGGCATCGACTACCAGGGGTTTGCCGCTGGCTACTGCCGCATGGAGCAGTTGTTCGGACCAGGGAGATTGCCCCAGTCCTGGACCGGCCACGACCACCGAAGCGGCTTCCAGCATCTGTTTCAGTCCGCGTCCATTGCGCACCCCCCGGGCCATTACTTCCGGGCGCCGGGCGAGCAGGGCCGACACATGTTGCCGACGGGTCGCCGCGCTGACCAGGCCGGCGCCACAGCGGGCCGAGGCCTCGGCAGCCATCAGCACCGCACCGCCCATGCCGGTGTCAC
The DNA here is from genome assembly GCA_026710905.1 of Halieaceae bacterium. GTDB lineage: Bacteria > Pseudomonadota > Gammaproteobacteria > Pseudomonadales > Halieaceae > JAPOQD01. Next base: position 6,052 of record JAPOQD010000100.1, on the reverse strand, counting down.
CGCCGATCACCAATACCGAGCCGAACTGACCCTTATGCGCATCCCGCCGACGCCGGGGCAACTCGGCCAGCAGCGCCTCCAGGGAGAGCAGCGCAGACTGGCTTTTCACCCGGCTGAAAATTTCCGCGGGAATTTCCAGGTCACAATACTCAATCTGGCCACAGTACTCGGGGCCGGCCCCGGTCCACATGCCTCGCTTGCGGGCGATGAAAGTAACGCTGCGATCCGCCCTGACAGCGGCACCGGTAACTGCACCGCTGTCGGCGCACAGGCCGGAGGGAATATCGAGGGCCAGAACCGGCAGGTTGCTGGCGCCTATGGCGGCGATTGCGGCTGCATAGGGAGGGCTCGGTTCACCACTGAAGCCGGTTCCCAGCAAGCCATCGACAATCACGCCCCGTTCGAGTTCAGGGGTATGGTTCCAGGGTGTTATTTCGACGCCGGCCCGCTCGGCGAAGCGTCTGGCCAGCAGGGCGTCACCCTTGATCCTGCCGGCGTCGCCCAATTGATAGATCGTCACCGGCAGGCCGCGAGCCTGGGCCAGTTGCGCTACCACAAAGCCATCGCCGGCGTTGTTGCCGGTGCCGCAAAAAATGTGCAACCGTTCTGGCTGGGGCCACTGTTGCAACAACGACAGGAAGGCGGCCTGGCCGGCGCGGCTCATCAGGTGGATTCCCGGAATGCCATACTCCTCAATGGCCAAACGGTCCAGTTCCCGGGTTTGCGCCGCCGTATAGAGTTGCATGGGGTAGAATTATACGCATGTCAGACCCCGGACAATACTCAGAACTGATTCCGCATATCCGCGCCTGGGCCGATGAACTGGGTTTTCAGCAATTCGGTATCAGCGATGTGGACCTCGGTGAGCATCCACGCTATTTACAGCGCTGGCTGGAGGCCGGTTACCACGGTGACATGAGGTACATGAACAAGCACGGCGAGCGGCGCAGCCATCCGCGGCAGCTTATTCCCGGAACCCTGCGGGTGCTCTCGGTGCGCATGGATTACTGGCAGGACGACACCCGTCCCCTGCAAGTACTCGAACGGGCTGACAAGGCCTATATTTCCCGATATGCCCTGGGCCGTGATTATCACCGGCTGATGCGCCGGCGCCTGGGACGGTTGGCCGCCCGCATCGAACAGGAAGTGGGCGGCAGTTATCGGGCCTTTGTGGACAGCGCACCTGTGCTGGAGCGGGCCATAGCCGAGCAGGCGGGTTTGGGCTGGATTGCCAAAAACACCATGTTGATCAATCCCCAGGCGGGTTCCTGGTTTTTTCTTGGTGAAATCTACACCGATCTGCCCCTGCCGACAGACCCTCCGCAACGGGAAAAACACTGCGGAAGCTGCCGCGCCTGCCTGGATATCTGCCCCACCAAAGCTTTTATCGGCCCCTATGAACTGGATGCCAGGCGCTGTATTTCCTACCTGACCATCGAACATTTCGGCTCCATCGATGAGGAACTGCGCCCGCTGATGGGCAACCGTATTTTTGGGTGTGATGACTGTCAGTTGGTCTGCCCCTGGAACAAATTCGCCCAGGCCAGCGCCGAGCCGGATTTCAAACCCCGCCATCAACTAGAGGACGCTGATCTGGTGGAGTTGTTTGGCTGGGAAGAGCAGGAATTCCTCGAGAAAACCGAGGGCTCTGCCATTCGCCGCATCGGTTTTGAGCGCTGGTTGCGTAATCTGGCCGTGGCGCTGGGCAACGCCGCCAGCAGTCCGGCAGTGGTAAATGCCCTGCGCGCGCGGGCCGGGCATCCATCCGAGCTGGTGCGTGAACATGTGAACTGGGCCCTGCATCGCCACCAGGCTACTTGATGAAGTTTTCCCGGTAGTAGCGCAGCTCGGCAATGGATTCCCGAATATCCTCAAGGGCCCGGTGGGCGCCCTGTTTGCTGAAGCCTTCCGACAGGTCGGGCCGCCAGCGCTGCGCCAGAATCTTGATGCTCGACACGTCGAGGTTGCGGTAATTGAAGTAGGCTTCAAGTTCCGGCATGTGTCGCGCCATGAACCGCCGGTCCTGGCAGATGCTGTTGCCGCACATGGGGGAAACCCCGGCGGGCGCCAGGCCGCGGAGAAACTCGATGGTTTTTCGGGACGCGGACTGCTCGTCATCACGGCTGTTGCGGACTCGCTCCACCAGCCCGGAGTCGTTGTGGTGACGGGTGTTCCATTGGTCCATCGCAGCCAGGCGGTGTTCCGGCTGGCGTATGGCCAGGACCGGGCCTTCCGCCAGGGTAAGCAATTCACTGTCCGTGACGATGGTGGCGATCTCGAGTACAACATCCTGGTCGGGGTCCAGGCCGGTCATTTCCATATCCACCCAGATCAAATTTTGTTCACTGAACATGCTCTGCACCACTTTCTTATTTCTATTTCCTTCGGTAATTCAATTCAAAAGCCAGGGCCAGGAGGGCGCTGGTCTCGGCCAGTCATCTCGCCAATACCGAACAGTTACGCCCGGTGTTATTGAGAAGTTACCTCTACCTTGCCTGAGTTAATTTCCTTAACGATTCGATCACAGGGCTGGCTCCGCTAATAACTTAACCCATTTGGTTTCCAGTGTAGCAAAATGCTGCCGGCGGGATACTATTGCGGTATGACCAAACGCAAGTTGAATCGGCGCCAGTCCAGGCGCATTGAACAGCAACAGGAGCGTCAACGCAGGCGCGCCGATGCGCAGGACTGGTCCGGCGGCGAACCGGGAGCCCTGCAGGAGGGGCTGGTTACGGCACACTTCGGCGCCCAGGTGGAGGTGGAAGACCGTAATCAGGTACGCCGGCGCTGCCATTTGCGCAGCAACCTTGGCAACGTAGTCACCGGGGACCGGGTTACCTGGCATGAAGATATTTCCACCGGCGTAGTGGTAGCGAGGTCGCCGCGGCATTCTGAACTGTTACGCTCTGACCCCAGCGGCAAACTGAAACCGGTTGCATCCAATATCGACCAGATCCTTGTGGTGATCGCCCCCGTTCCAGAGCCTCTCCCCCATCTGCTGGATCGCTACCTGGTGGCCGCCGAAGCAGTATCCATAACCCCGTTGATCCTTCTGAACAAAAGCGACCTGTTGAATACGGATACTCGGCGGGCGCTGGATGAACTGCTCGCGCCTTACCCGGGACTCGGCTACCAGGTGTTGGAAGCCTCCTGCCGGCAGGAGAGGGGTCTGGTGGAACTCAAGGCCGCACTGACCGGCCGAACCAGTATTTTTGCCGGTCAATCGGGCGTGGGAAAATCGTCTCTGGTAAATACCCTGTTACCGGAGGCCAATGCCATGGTCGGCAAAGTCTCCACCTTGGGCGGCATTCACACAACCACCTCTGCGAAACTGTTTCATCTGGACGCAGGAGGTTCTCTGATTGATTCCCCCGGGGTTCGAGAATTCGGACTTTGGCACATGCAATGGGGGCAGGTGCAACAGGGTTTTCGGGAATTTCGGCTGCTGGACGAGTGCAAGTTTCGCGATTGCCGGCACCAGCATGAACCGGGCTGCGCTGTCATTGAGGCGGTGGCAAGGGGCACCATCAGTGCGCGCAGGTTGGCCAGCTTTCATCACATCGTCAACAGCGGCGGTTAGGCCCGCATATTTCACCAATGTTCGTCGCGAGGGCGTTGCAGCGCCGCTGTGGCGCACCCCTGCAGGGGCCGCGCATGCGCGGCCCGCGGGCCGTGTGCCCGAAGGGTGCCGTGTGCCCGAAGGGTGCTCGCCACGGTTCCCAATCCTCGGCATGAAAAGATACACTGTAGGCTCCGCTTTAAAGGCGCCATATGCGGGCCAGGCAGATGCTGCCTTTACTGCTCGAAGTCCATGAACTCCAGCCGCAGCTGGGAGATGAACGCTTGTTGCTGGTAGATGTCGGCAGCCCGCAGAATTACCGCAACGGTCATATTCCCGGGGCCTTGCACCTTCAACCAGGGCTATTGCAGTGCGGGCTGGCGCCGGCCCCCGGCAAACTTCCCGATGTCCTGGACCTGCAGCGCCTGTTTTCCGCATTGGGCTTGACCCCGGAATCCCAGGTGGTCGCCTACGACGACGAAGGGGGTGGTTGGGCAGCCCGGCTGCTATGGACCCTGGAGGTGCTCGGCCACAGCCGCTACAGTTATCTGAACGGCGGTATTCACGCCTGGCGCGGGGCCGGTCTCATGCTGGAGTCGGCGCCAAACCAGCCCCGGCCCAGCCAATGCACACTGACCATTCATCCCCAGGCCATCGCCGAAATCGAAGATATACAACCACGCCTGGATGACCCCAGGCTGAAAATCTGGGATGCCCGCTCCGCGGCGGAATACCGGGGAGAGCGTAGCGGCTCGGCCAGGGCGGGCCACATTCCCGGCGCCATCAATATCGACTGGCTGGAGTTGATCGACCTCGGCAATGACACACGGCTGGTGGACCTGGAGGCACTGCAGCAACGTCTTGACCAACTTGGGCTGAGCGCCGACAAGGAGATCGTCACCCATTGCCAGACCCACCACCGCTCCTCCCTCAGTTGGCTGGTCATGAAAATTCTCGGCTATCCTTCGGTGAAGGGCTATCCGGGCTCCTGGGGAGAATGGGGTAACCGGGAAGACACCCCGATAGAGGTCTGAACCGGTCCGTTCGCCGTTACGATGCCGCTCCGGGAGCGGACACGCGCCCGTTACCAGGATTTTCGGGGGCCTCCAGGTCCGCCATCGGGTCGTCGAACACCGCCTGGTCAAACTGGCCTTCCCGTTTGGCCACAATCAGTGAAACCGTGGCGTCGCCAGTCACATTCACCGCGGTTCTGACCATATCCAGAATCCGGTCCACACCGATTATCAGGGCGACGCCCTCCACGGGCAGGCCCGCCTGCTGCAGCACCAGGGACAGGGTGATCAAGCCTACCCCGGGAACCGCGGCGGTGCCGATAGAGGCCAGGGTAGCGGTCAGCACCACCGTGGCCAGTGCACTGATGGTCAAGTCAATGCCGTAGACCTGGGCGATGAATACAGTGGCAACGCCCTGCATGATGGCAGTGCCGTCCATGTTGATGGTCGCGCCCAGGGGGACGGTAAAACCTGCCACGGAAACCTTGCCGCCGAGCCGCTTTTCCACCGTGCGCATGGTGACGGGTATGGTTGCGCCCGAAGACGCGGTGCTGAAGGCAAAGGCCCATACCGGGCGCATCTTGTACAGCAGCATGGCCGGCGACAGCCCGGCAAGGCTCTTGAGCAGAAGGCTGTATACCCCGAATCCATGTAACAGCAGTATCGCCAGCAAAGTCAGAAAATACCTTGCAAGATCCAGGATTACGGTCACCCCCAACTCGGCAAACAGCTTGCTGAGCAGGGCAAACACCCCAATGGGCGCAAACATCATCAGGATCTTCACGATCTTCATGATGACTGCTTCCAGATCGCGAAAGAAAGCGGTTAAGCGCTCACCCGCCTTGCCGCAGCGGGTAATGGCGTAGCCGAGCAACAGGGCGAACACGATCACCTGCAACATCTCTCCATCGGCCATGGCCTGTACCGGGTTGGTCGGCACCATATTGATCAGCACTTCTTTCAGGGGGGGCGCCTGCTGCGGCGCAAAATCAGTATTTCCGGGGACGCTGACTCCCTCGCCCGGCCCCACCATCAGGGCGATCATCAAGGCCATGGTGACAGCGAAGGCGGTGGTCAACAGATACAGCGTGATCGTGCGCAGGGCGATACTGCCCATGCGGGCATTGTTACCCAGGGCGGAGGCGCCGCAGATCAGGGAGACGAACACCAGCGGCACCACCAGCATCATCAGGGAAGCGATGAAGACCCGGCCCAACACATCAAACAGCCCATCGACCAGATAGGCATAAATACCTGCATGCCAAGCCTCGGGCAACAAAGCCAGCCCTGATAACAGATTCAGCAGGCTGCCCAGGGCAATGCCCGATACCATGGCGATGAGGATTCGAGTAGTCAGGGTCATTTTTTTCTTCCTTGTTTACTCAATCGGCGTTCAGGTATTCCCCACTGTAGCCCGCATATCTCACCAACGTTCGTCGCGAGGGCGTTGCAGCGCCGCTGTGGCGGGACGCACGGACGG
>JAPOQD010000204.1 GCA_026710905.1 Halieaceae bacterium | reverse complement strand
CAATTGGAAACCTGGCAAGAGCGTGAACAAACTGACCCGGAGCTTGCCGGGCTGGAACGCGCACAGAGAGAATTGATTCAGACCCAGGCTCGCGAGCGCATTGCCGAGTTACAGCGTCGCCAGGGCCAGGCCGATATCGCTGAGAACGGCAACGGCGTTGAGGTGAAATATGTCCCCTGAACTGGGCCGGCGCCACAAGTTCGAGCAATCCCGGCGCTGGGTGATCAAGGTAGGCAGCGCCCTGTTGACCGATACCCGGCGCGGCCTGAATATAAAACTGATTGAGGAACTTGCCGCGCAGATTGCGCAACTGCGGCGGCAGGGCCGTGAAGTGGTGGTGGTGTCCAGCGGCGCCGTTGCTTCCGGCATGGCCAAACTGGGTTGGGGCCGGAGGCCCCATGCTCTGCACGAACTCCAGGCGGTGGCGGCGGTCGGTCAAATGAGCTTGATTCAGAGTTACGAACGCGCTTTCCTGGAGCATGACCTGCACACCGCCCAGGTATTGCTGAGCCATGTGGATATTTCTGCCCGGGACCGCTACCTCAACGCCCGCCATACGCTGACAACCCTGCTGCAATTGGGGGTAGTGCCGGTAGTGAATGAAAATGACTCCGTAGTTACCGAAGAAATTCGTTTTGGTGACAACGATATGTTGTCCGCACTGGTGGCCAACCTGCTGGATGCGGATGCCTTGCTCATTCTTACCGATCAGAATGGCATGTTCGAAGCCGACCCACGCCAGCATCCCGAGGCGCGGCTTATTGAAAGCACAGCGGTGGATGATCCCGGCCTGGATGCCATGGCCGGCGAAGGTGGTGAATTGGGCCGGGGCGGCATGTTGAGTAAATTGCGCGCCGCCCGCCTGGCAGCTCGCTCGGGAACGGACACCTTGATCGCACACGGCAAACTCCCAGGGGTAGTCACAGCCGCAGCCGTTGGCGCAGAGCTTGGTACCTGGTTACAGGCCCGACAAGCGCCGCTCAAGGCGCGCAAGCAGTGGTTGGCGGGTTTGCTGTGCGCCACCGGTGAGCTGGTTTTGGATGATGGCGCGGCGCGGGTGCTTACCCGGTCCGGCAAGAGTTTGTTACCCGTGGGCGTACGCGAGATCAGGGGCTCCTTTCGCCGAGGCGATATGGTGGTGTGCAAGGATGCCTTGGGCAAGGAGGTGGCGCGCGGCCTGGTCAATTATTCCTCGGCTGATGCCGGCAAGATTATCGGCAAGAAAAGTAGCGCCATCGAAGCGCAACTGGGTTACCAGGGCGATCCGGAATTGATTCATCGGGATAATCTGGTACTGGCGGGCAGTCACTGAACCAGACGGCGGGGTCCGCAGAGCTCAGGCCGGGGCAGCCAACGCCTTGATCTGAGCGTTCAGGCGGCTTTTGTGACGGGCAGCCTTGCTCTTGTGAATAATGCCCTTGTCGGCCATGCGATCAATAATCGGCACTGCCCTGGCGTAAGCGGCCCTGGCCTTTTCCACATCGCCAGCCTCGATAGCCGCTAGTACGGCCTTGATTACAGTGCGCACCAGAGAGCGCAAACTGGCATTGTGATTGCGGCGTTTCTCAGACTGCCGCGCACGCTTTCTCGCCTGTGGTGAATTGGCCAATCCGAGCTACCTCGATAAGGGGGGGGCCGAAGCCTGAAAAAGGCGCGATTATTCCTGTTCGCCCATCTACTGTCAACCGCGGTAGTGCCGTTTCGGGGCTTGGCCCGTCCAGACAAACTGTGCCAGGGCCAGCGCGGGCTAGCCCATATCGTGGAAAAATTGCCACAAGCTGGGAATCCACAACACCAGGAAGATCATCAGGCTGACAAATACCCCGGCTGAGCCAAGATCCTTGGCCCGGGCGGACAACTCATTTTGTTCCGTGCCGATACGATCAATCGCGGATTCGATTGCGGAGTTGACCAGTTCCATCAACAGCACCAGGCCGCAGGGCAGGAGTAACAGAAGCTTGTGGGTGAGGTTGCTACCGACGAACAATGCCGCCGGAACCAGTAGCAGGCTTAGGTAAACCTCGAGCCGAAAGGCCTGTTCGTGCGCCCAGGCTGCCTGAAGACCGCGCCAGGAGTAGCGCGTTGCATCAAGCAGTTTGTGTAACACGGTGCGGGCAGGTTTCCCCATGGCGATGACAACTGACCGTTTCGGTTTGAGGATTGTAGAGATAAGCTTATGAAAATCAATGAAAAATCGTTTCAAGCTGGCAATACCAGGGGCGTTTGGTTAAAATTTTCGCGATATGGATGTGGCCGCCAAAACCAAGCAAAAACCTACTCCTGAGCGCATTCTGGATGCTGCTGAGAATCTGTTTGCAGAGAAAGGCTATAGCTCCACTTCTCTGGGCGAGGTTGCCGAGGAAGTGGGGATACGCTCTCCCAGCCTGTACAACCACTTCGAAAACAAGCAAGCCCTGTACAGCGCGGTAATGGACCGCCTGCTGGAGTTGTTTTCCAAACCTCTCACGGAGCTTAAGCAGGAAGAAAACCTTACTGCTGAACGTTTGTATCAATGGCTGGGTAACGTCATTCGCATGCACCATAAACACCCCAACCTGTCCCGGTTGTTACAGCATGCGGCGCTCAGTGACGGCCAACAGGCCAATGACCTGATCAAGCGCCTGTTCAGCCACATGTTCGACATGAACTTGGAGAAAGATATTCTACCGGGCCTGGGAAACGCTGAATTACGCCCCTGGGCGGCGGTTGCCTTGAACAACATGATCATGTCCTATATCACCATGGCGCCTATGTATCGCGAACTGCTGGGCGAAGACCCCTTCTCGCCCGATGCCTTGGAAAAACAGACCGGTTTGATCATGAAACTGGCTCATTTGGTTATTCAAAACGAGTAAATCCACAAGCATGCGCCGATTACCCTTTACCGGCTCCCCGAATTTTCGAGATTTGGGTGGCTACACAACTGAGGATGGCCGCCAGGTGAAATGGGGCCATTTGTATCGTTCCGGCCAATTGAGCAGGTTGAGTGAACAGGATCAGCAACTGTTGCATTCCCTGCAACTGGATCTGATCTGCGACTTCCGCCGCCACGAGGAGCAACTCCAGGACCCTAGCCGTTTGCCGGTTCCCGAACCGCAACGAATCAGTCTTTCAATAACGCCAGGCAGCAGAGAGCGGTTTTTCAACGAAGCTACTGAGTACAACGTGAATCAGCAGATGATGTCCGAGTTCATGGTGAGGGTCAACCACGACCTGGCCCTCGGGCAGGCCTCGGAATACAGCACAATGTTCAGTTTCCTGGTGCAGGAGAAACCGATCCGTATGCTGTTTCACTGTGCCGCGGGAAAGGATCGCACCGGATTTGCCGCGGCCATTATTTTGCTGGCCCTGGGAGTCCCACGGGAGCAGGTGATGGAAGATTACCTGCTTTCGTCGAAGTACTTTCTGCCCCAAAAGGAACTGAAGCGTTTGTGCCGCAAGTACGGAATAGACTTGCCCGAGGAAATCATGAAGCCGGTACTGGAAGTGCATCCTGAGTACTTGCAGGGTGCATTTGATGCTATTGACGGGCAATTTGATTCGATTGGGCGCTACCTGGAAGAAGTTCTGGGAGTAGACCCGGTCAAGCGAGAGCGCCTGCGCTCGCACTACCTGGAATAGGCTTCCCGGCCATGGATCCGTTTGCCGACATCCGGCCCTACCACGACCAGGAAGTCCCGCAAGTTATTTCTCGTCTACTGTCCGACCCAGAGTTGCTCGGTGCTATCACCCGTCTCAAATTCAACTATCTTCCCGGCGTGATGCGTTTCCTGCTGCGGCCGCTGGCGCGCCGGGCCCTGCACCGGGAATTGGCCGGCGTTCAGGATGTCGCCTCACTTCAGGCTTTGGTCGCGGCCTATATGTTGCGGATGATCAATGATTCCACCGCCGGGCTGTCGGTCAGTGGTCTGGAGCATTTGCAGACCCATCAACCCTACCTGTACATCAGTAATCATCGCGACATCGTCCTGGACCCGGCCTTTACCAATTACGCGCTGTACCAACATCGTCATGAGACGGTGCGCATCGCCATTGGCGACAACCTGCTTACCAAACCCTATGTGGCGGATCTGATGCGGCTCAACAAGAGTTTTATCGTCAATCGTTCAGCAACCGCGCCCCGCCAGGTATTGCAAGCCTACCGAAATCTTTCGACCTATATCCGGCACTCGATTTTCGAGGACCGGGCGCCGGTGTGGATTGCCCAGCGCGAGGGCCGGGCCAAGGACGGCATGGACCGGACCGAGCCGGCCATTATCAAGATGTTGGCAATGAGCAAGGGCCGGGGGCTCGGCTTCGGGGAATACATCGCCGCGCTGAACATTGTGCCTGTCGCCATTTCCTATGAACTGGACCCCTGCGATGGCTTGAAAGCTTCAGAGTTGTATCAGGCGGCGCTGCAGGGTTCCTATCAGAAAGCGGAGCACGAGGATATCGACAGTATCGCCACCGGAATTACCGGCGCCAAGGGTGGGGTGCATGTTGCTTTCGGCAAGCCCCTGGGCGCGGAGCTGGATAACCCCGCGGCGGTGGCTCAGGCGCTGGATCGGCAGATCATCAACAACTATGCCCTGCACGGCACCAATATTTTCGCCTTCCGAAGTTTACATGGCGCCGGGTCGCCACTGCCGGCAAATTACGCCAGCGCCGCCAGTTCCTGTAGTGAGGAAGAATTCCTCTCCCGCATCGAGAAGCTGCCCAGTGAGCACCGCAGCTATGCCCTGGAGATATACGCAAATGCCGTAACCAGCAAATTTCAGTATGCAGCGGCGCGGAATTAAAAGCCGTTGTTGTCCGAACGTACCAAAAAACAAATTCGCGATGCCTACTTCAAACTGGTTGAGGGAAAATCACTCAATCCGCGCTGGGGCCAGCGGCAGATGATCGCCGAAGTCGCCAATGCCCTGGGAAGAGTCAATGATCCTGGCGAGGGCGCAGCAGTGTGCGTGATAGAGGCCGGCACGGGTACCGGCAAGACCATTGCCTACGCGGTGGCTGCCATTCCCGCAGCCCGGGAACTGGACAAGAAGCTGGTAGTATCCACCGCCACGATCGCTCTGCAGGAACAGTTCGTCAACAAGGACCTGCCGGATATTAGCCGGCACAGTGGCCTGGAATTCGACTATGTGCTGGTCAAGGGCCGCGGCCGGTATGTTTGTCTTTCCAAACTGCAAAATCTGCTCTCCGGCAGCCGGGAGGAACAGGCCGTGTTGCCCCTGTACCCCGATGAAGTAAGCCCACCGCTGTCTGCCGAGGCGCTGCCGGTATATGTCAGTATGGCGGAGGCCCTTTCGAGTGGCGAGTGGGACGGTGACAGGGATAGCTGGGCGAGGGAAATAGACCAGGGAATCTGGTTCAGTGTCACCACCGACAACCATCAATGCAGTGGCCGCCGTTGCCCCAATATTGGCCAGTGCAGTTTTTTTCGCGCCAGAGACTCGCTGAACGACGCTGATGTGATCGTAGCCAACCACGACCTGGTGCTGTCGGACCTGGTGTTGGGTGGAGGCGTCATTCTGCCGGCGCCGGAAGAGAGTATATATATTTTCGATGAGGGCCATCATCTGCCGGAAAAGGCGCTGAACCACTTCTCGGCTTTCTGCCGGTTGGGGTCCAGCCTGCAATGGCTGGAAGATTCCCGTAAACAGTTGGTTCGGGCGGCCGCCGAACTCCAGGATATTGACGGTTTGCAGGAAAACATCACCAAGGTGGGCGAACTGCTGGAGGAGATCGGCCCAGGGCTGCGCGATATGGATCGGGTACTGACGGAATTGATTGATTCGTCACAGTTGTCCGACCGGGGCGAGCACCAGCACTATCGCCTGCCGCACGGCCTGGTGCCGATGGGCTTGCGCCAGCCCAGCCAGCGCTTGGCAGAACTTTTTACCCATTTGCTCAACCGGCTGACACAACTGGAAGTCAGCACGAAAGATGCGCTGGATGGGGACTTCGATGCTATCGGCATGGCGGAGGCTGATGCCTGGCACGCGGCGTTCGGCGCTATGCTCAAGCGTGCGCAGGACAGTCTGAGTTTGTGGCGGGAATACGCATGCTCGGGTGAACAGGAAAACCCGCCCAAGGCGCGGTGGGTAAACCTGGTGAATAGCGCTGGGCAGACCGGCTTCGACTTGCGTTGCAGCCCTATCCTGGCCGCGGATATTCTGCAGGCCCATTTGTGGGAAGCGGCCTCCGCGGTGGTGGCGACCTCGGCAACCATGACGGCCCTGAACTCTTTTGACCGTTTCATTCAGCGCAGTGGCTCGCCACAGGATGGAATCTACAAAGTAGTGGCGAGCCCTTTCGATTTTCAGCGTGCCGTGTTGTCAGTGCCGGCCATGAACGCCGATCCCGGTGACCGTGAGGCCCATACCGAAGCTCTGATCAGCTTGCTACCGGATTTACTGCAGGATGGGGAAGGTAGCCTGGTGCTGTTTGCTTCCCGCCGACAAATGCTGGATGTATTCGATGGAATTGTATCGCCTTGGCAAAATCGCATCCTGCTGCAGGGAGATTACAGCAAGCAGGAAATCATGCGCTTGCACCGTGAGGCGATTGATTCCGGGGAGTCCAGTGTAATTTTCGGCCTGGCAAGTTTTGCCGAGGGCGTGGATTTGCCCGGGCGTTATTGCAGGCATGTGATAATTGCCAAGATTCCCTTTGCGGTGCCGGATAGTCCGCTGGAGGCTGCCTTATCCGAATGGGTGGAAAGCCAGGGCCGCAATCCGTTTATGGAAATCAGTGTGCCGGATGCGGCCCTGCGCCTGGTGCAGGCCAGTGGACGACTGTTGAGAACGGAACAGGATGATGGCAGGGTCAGCCTGCTCGACCGGCGCGTTGTAACCCGCCGCTACGGCCGCGCCATTCTCGATTCATTGCCGCCGTTCCGGCGGCAAATTGACTATTAGACCGTATGTTTCACCAGCGTTCGTCGCGAGGGCGGCTGTAGGGGCCGCGCATGCGCGGCCCGTGGGTTAGTGTATGGTCGCGGACGAAGCTGCGGCGCTGCGGGGCGGGTCCTCTTCTTCGGCGGATTCGTGGCCGCCGCCGTCTTGTTCTTGCAGATGGGCTTTCAGCCTGCCGACCACGCTGGTCATTACATCAATGGTCTGACTGAGTTGATCGAGGGTCAGCAATATGGCCTCATTGCTTCTCTGTCTGGATTTGTCAGTCATGTTCAGTCCCAACTCAAGGCTCCACCGGTTTGATATTCGATTACCCGCGTTTCAAAGAAATTCTTCTCCTTGCGCAGGTCCATGATTTCCGACATCCAGGGAAAGGGGTTCTGGGCGCCGGCGAACTGCTCCGGCAGCCCCAGTTGCGCCAGCCGCCGATTGGCAATGAATTGCAGGTACTCCTCCATCATCACCGCGTTCATGCCCAGTACGCCACGGGGCATGCTGTCGCGGGCATACTCGATTTCCAGTTGGGTCCCCTCCAGAATCATTTGGGTGGCCTCACGCTTGAAATCTTCCGTCCACAAATGGGGATTTTCCAGTTTGATCTGGTTGATCACATCGATGCCGAAATTCAAGTGCATGGATTCATCCCGCAGGATGTACTGGAACTGTTCAGCGACCCCCGTCATTTTGTTGCGTCGGCCCATCGACAGGATCTGGGTAAACCCGCAGTAGAAGAAGATGCCCTCCGTCACCGCGTAGAAACCGATCAGGTTACGCAGCAGGGTCTGGTCTGCTTCCAGGGTGCCGGTCTTGAAGTTCGGGTCGTTCAAAACGCTGGTATGGCGCAGGCTCCAGGCGGCTTTCTTGGCCACCGAGGGAATTTCCCGGTACATGTTGAAAACCGCAGCCTCGTCCATACCCAGGGACTCGATACAGTACTGGTAGGCGTGAGTGTGTATCGCCTCCTCGAAAGCCTGACGCAACAGGTACTGGCGGCACTCCGGGTTGGTAATGTGGCGATAGATGGCCAGCACCAGGTTGTTAGCCACCAGTGAGTCGGCGGTGGAGAAGTAGCCGAGGCTGCGCATGACGATACGGCGTTCATCCTGGTTGAGGCCATCGCTGTCCTTCCAGGTGGCTACATCCGCATTCATGTTGATTTCCTGGGGCATCCAGTGATTGGCGCAACCGTCCAGATATTTCTGCCAGGCCCAGTCATATTTGAAGGGCACCAGTTGATTGAGGTCGGCGCGGCAGTTGATCATCGCCTTCTCATCCACGGACACCCGCGCCGCACCCACCTCCAGCTCCTCCAGGCCGGCAGCGATATCCAGACTTTCCAGGGCCTCCTGGGCAGCCGCGATATTGTCCCTGGCTTCAGCCGCCTGGACTATCTCCGCGGATGGCGCCGCCGCCACCGCCGCTATTGGTTCCGTCAGCGGCGGCGCCGGCTGGCGAAGGGCAGTGTTCTCGGTGTGTTCCTCTTCCCAATTCAACATCTCGGTTTCTCCCCCATGGTTACGGTCTCTTGCGGGCTTCAGCCAGGCGCCTGCTTTTCCAACCCTTATTGGCAGGCTTCACATTCCGGATCATCAAGTGAGCAGGCAGCAGGTATGGCCGCGGGCTGCGGGGTTGCGGCGGTTACTGCGTTCAGAGCCCCGGTGTCAATGGTGGACTTCTCGGTGCCGGTGGCCGCCAGCGAGCGCAGGTAGTAAGTAGTTTTCAACCCACGCCGCCAAGCCATGCGATAGGTCTGATCGAGTTTCTTGCCACTGGCGTTGTCAATGTACAGATTCAGTGATTGGGCCTGGTCTATCCATTTCTGGCGGCGGCTGGCGGCCTCCACAATCCAGCGCGGCTCCACCTCGAAAGCTGTGGCGTACACCGACTTGAGATCGTCCGGCATCCGGCTGATGTTTTGCACACTGCCTTCGTAGTACTTGAGGTCATTGACCATGACCGCGTCCCATAGGCCACGTTCCTTCAGATCCTCAATCAGATAGGGATTCACCACCGTGAACTCACCTGACAGGTTCGATTTCACATACAGGTTCTGGTAGGTAGGTTCGATGGATTGGGAGACGCCGGTAATGTTTGCGATGGTCGCGGTTGGCGCGATGGCCATTACATTGGAATTACGCATACCCTTGGCCCTGACGGTTTCACGCAACTCGTCCCAGGCCATGGTTTCATTGGTGTCCACCTCGATATAGTTGTCACCGCGTACTTTAACCAGGTGCTTCAGCGAGTCGATGGGCAGCACACCCTGGCTCCACAGGGAGCCGGCAAAGCTTTGGTAGGCGCCTCTTTCCCCGGCCAGCTCACTGGAGCTTTGGATGGCGTAGTAGCTGATGGCTTCCATGGAGCGGTCAGCAAACTCCACTGCTTCATTGGAGCCGTAAGCTATGTGCTGCCGGTACAGGGCATCCTGGAAACCCATCAGGCCCAGACCCACCGGGCGGTGACGCAGATTGGAAGTACGCGCCTGTGGAACCGAGTAGTAGTTGACATCTATGACATTGTCCAGCATGCGCAGGGCGGTAGTGACGGTGCGTTGCAGTTTCTCCAGGTCCAGGCCCTGTGCGTCGACGTGTTGAGCAAGGTTTACCGAGCCCAGGTTGCACACGGCGATTTCTTCACGATTGGTGTTCAAGGTGATTTCAGTGCACAGGTTGGAAGAGTGCACCACACCCATATGTTGTTGTGGAGAGCGCAGGTTGCAAACATCCTTGAACGTAATCCACGGGTGTCCGGTTTCGAACAGCATGCCCAGCATCTTGCGCCACAGGGCTTCCGCCTTAACGGTTTTGTGCAGCTTCAGCTCTCCGTTGGCGGCCATGGCTTCATACTGGCGGTAGCGGTCTTCGAAGGCCTGTCCGAACAGGTCGTGCAGGTCAGGTACATCATTGGGGCTGAACAGGGTCCAGTCGCCCCCATCGAAGACTCGCTTCATGAACAGGTCGGGAACCCAGTTGGAGGTATTCATATCGTGAGTGCGGCGGCGGTCATCACCGGTGTTCTTGCGCAGTTCCAGGAACTCTTCCACGTCCATGTGCCAGGTTTCCAGGTAGGAACACACCGCACCCTTGCGCTTGCCGCCCTGGTTGACCGCGATGGCGGTATCATTGACGACCTTGAGGAATGGCACCACACCTTGCGACTTGCCGTTGGTGCCCTTGATGTAGGAGCCCAGAGCCCGCACCGGGGTCCAGTCATTGCCCAGCCCACCTGCCCACTTGGACAACAGGGCGTTATCGCGAATGGCGCCATAGATACCGCCGAGATCGTCCGGCACCGTGGTCAGGTAGCAGGAGGACAACTGTGGCCGCAAGGTGCCGGAGTTGAACAGGGTCGGGGTGGAACTCATATAGTCGAAAGAAGACAGCAGACGATAGAACTCAATGGCCCGCCCGTTTTGGTCCTCCTCCTCAATGGCCAGGCCCATGGCCACACGCATGAAGAAAATCTGTGGAAGTTCGAAACGCACACCGTCACTATGGATAAAGTAGCGGTCATACAGGGTTTGCAGGCCCAGATAAGTGAATTGCAGATCCCGCTCGGGTAGCAGTGCCTGGCCCAGGCGGCCCATGTCGTAGCCGCGCAGTTTTGGCTCCAGCAATTCCAATTCCACGCCCCGGTCAATGTAGGCGGGCAGGGCCTCCCCATAGAGTTTTTTCATCTGCTCCTGGGTGGCGCTGCCGGCAACCCCGAGGAAACCGAGCGCCTCGGCGCGCAGATTGTCCAGCAGCAGACGCGCCGCCGCATAGGAGTAGTTGGGTTCTTTTTCGATCAGTGTACGGGCGGTGATGACCAGGGAATCACTCAGTTCTTTCTGTGACACCCCGTCGTAAAGATTGCGCAGGGCTTCATCGATAATGTCAGCTTCGGTTACATCGTCCAGGTCGGCGCAGGCCTCCCGCACTACCGTACGAATGCGCTCCATGTCCAGTGGGGCGCGGCTACCGTCGGCCAGGGTCACCCGGATGTCCTTTTCGGGTTTCTGGGCTGCAGCGGTGTTTTGCGCCGAGGTTTGCGCACGCTCGCGGGCGCGCTGTTCGCGGTAGATCACATAATCACGGGCAATCTTGTGCGCGCCACTGCGCATCAGCGCCAGTTCCACTTGATCCTGGATGTCCTCGATGTGCATGGTGCCGCCGGATGGCATGCGCCGCCTGAAAGTCGCAGACACCAGTTCGGTCAGCCGGTCCACGGTTTCGTGAATACGTGAAGAGGCGGCGGCGTTACCGCCCTCCACCGCCAGATACGCCTTGGTGATGGCAACGGAAATCTTGCTGTCATCATAGGGGACAACAGTGCCGTTGCGTTTGATTACCCTGAGCTTGCCGGGAGCAGTGGCCTCAAGGTCGGCGGAAAGTTTCGCGGGCTCCGGGTGGCCCGCTGCGGAATATCTGGTAACTGGCTGATTGGTGTCTGCTTGCATCTCTACTCCGGATTTGCGAATGCCTCACTCTTGCAGGAAAAAACTTTTTCTACAGGCCTCCCGATGCGGGGCCCCCTCTGCCTGCCTGGCGGCGCCGGTTTTCGACCGGGCCCGGTGCCGTTTTCGGTGGTCGCTCTACCCTTTCAGAGCGCTATTCCCGCTCGGAAACAGAGCGATTTGGAATCTCCGGCAACCCAACATGTTGGGGGGGCGAACCAACAGCTACACAAGATAATGAGGTTTTCCCTCCATTGCAAGGAACATCAGTTAATTTTTCCTGTGGATATTTTGTGGGTAATCCGGTGAATTTGCGGCGGTCGCCACACAGCCTGCCCGCAACGGGTCAAAATATGCGAAAAAACCCGCAAGCCGCATTCTGTTTTCAATGTAGGGAGCTTCGGTGATTCAGGACCCGCGCGGCAACAGAAATTCCAGCAGGGCTTTCTGGGAGTGGAGGCGGTTTTCGGCTTCATCCCAGATCACCGAGCCCGGACTATCCATCAGTTCAGCACTGATCTCCTCACCGCGATGAGCCGGCAGGCAGTGCATGTAAATCGCCCTGGGAGCGGCTTTTGACATCAAGTCGGCATTCACCTGAAAACCGGCAAATTGCTGCCGGCGCAGTTGCTGTTCGCTTTCCTGGCCCATGGAGGCAAACACATCGGTCACTACCAGGGCCGCACCGGCAACGGCATCGGCTGGTTTGCGCACCAGGGCGATACGATTGCCGCCTTCCGCGACAATGTTTTCATCGGGCTCGAAACCTGGTGGGCAGGCAATTCGCAGTTCGAAGTCGAACTGTCGAGCTGCATTGATATAGGACTGGCACATATTGTTGCCGTCACCCACCCAGGCCACGGATTGACCGGCGATATCTCCGCGATGTTCGCGGTAAGTTTGCATGTCAGCCAATAATTGACAGGGATGAAAGCGGTCGGTCAGGGCATTGATCACCGGCACCGAGGAACTTGCTGCGAAGCGTTCAACGATGCTGTGAGCAAAAGTCCGGATCATGATCATATCCACCATGGATGATATTACCCTCGCACTATCTTCCACGGTTTCGCCCCGGCCCAATTGGGTGTCTCCGGGAGAGAGAAACACGGCGTGTCCGCCCAACTGCACCATCCCCGTTTCAAAGGAGACTCGTGTCCGGGTGGAAGATTTCTCGAAAATCATACCCAATACACGGCCCTTGAGCGGGGCCGGGTCTGCACGGCGCCGGTTCAGTTTTTTCAATTCGATGGCGCGGCTGACCAGGAGCCGCAACTCTTCGGGACTGAAATCCAGCAGGGACAGAAAGTTTCTGGTGCTCATGACGATAGGCAACGGGGTTCAGGCGGAGGCGGCGCGCGGAGTACTGGCGCCAGCGAATTCAATGACCAGGTTACAGACTGCGTCAATCAGTTGTTGACATTGTTGGTCATCCATCACCAGCGGAGGTAACAGGCGGATGGTTTTCGAGGCCGCAACATTTATCAGGTAGCCTTGCTCCAGGGCTTGCTCCGCCAGTTCCGTACAATCGGAGGATAACTCAATACCGATCAACAGACCGCGGCCGCGCACATCGGTAACCTCCGGCAGCGGCAGCAACCGTTCGCGTATTTGCCCCAGCATGGTCCGGCCCAATACAGCGGCTCGTTGCGCCAACTGTTGTTCCTGCATGGTTTCAAGCACCGCCAGGGCCGCTGCGCAGGCGAGCGGATTTCCGCCGTACGTGGAGCCGTGGCTGCCCGGCTCGAAAATCCTGGCGGCCGGGCCACTGGCCAGGCAGGCGCCGATGGGTACGCCGTTACCCAGGGCCTTGGCCGTAGTTAAAACATCCGGGCGGACTTGCTCGCCCTGACAGGCATAAAAGTGACCGCTGCGGCACATACCGCTCTGCACTTCGTCCAGCATCAGTAGCCAGCCCCGCTCGTCGCAAATACTGCGCAGGTCCCGCAGGTATCCCGGATAGGGCACCTGGATGCCGGCTTCCCCCTGTACCGGCTCAACCAGCACGGCGGCAACATCAGCGTGGTGTTCGGCAACGCTGCGCACGGCTTCGATATCGTTGAAGGGGGTGCGGACAAAGCCGGTCACCAGGGGCTCAAAGCCAGCCTGAATCCTGCGATTGCCGGTAGCCGAAAGGGTGGCGAGGGTACGGCCGTGAAATGCGTTCTCCATGACGAGAATGGCCGGTTGTCTGAGCCCGCGCTGGTGGCCGTGGCAACGGGCAAGCTTGATGGCCGCCTCGTTGGCTTCAGCGCCGGAGTTGCCGAAAAAGACATTGTCCATGCCCGTCAACGCAGTCAACCTCGCAGCCAGTTGTTCCTGCAGTTCGATACGGTAGAGATTGGAACTGTGCAGCAGTTTACCGGCCTGTTCGGCAATGGCGGCGGTAACCGCAGGGTGATTGTGTCCCAGGGAATTTACACCGACACCGCAGATGGCATCGAAGTAGCCTCGCCCCCTGCTGTCGTACAGGTGCACGCCCTTGCCGTGGCTGAAGCTCACCGGCAACCTGTTATAGGTGTTCATTACTGCCGAGGACATACGAGACCCTCCCCTGTAATGCAAAGCGCATAAACGCAAAAAGGCAGCGCCTGCTGCCCATCCAAGGGGGCGACTATAGCGTTAAATACTGGGTATTGTCCAACCAGAAAAGGACTGCTGCGCGCCTCGGGAACTCAAGGCGCAGAGCCCGGCCGTTGCAACCGCCGGCTGGCCATGGTCTGAATTGGAAAGCGCAATGGCCGCCGTTTTGAGCACGTGGGGCCGCTCTGCACTCAGCCAGACCGAGCGGCATTCCCCCCATCGAACCGAACCCTTTGCAGGTGGGGCCGGGCGGCAAGCAAAGGAAAATGAGAGACTTCTGAGGTATTTTTACCGGGAATGGAGTACAATCGCGGGCAGTGGTTCACGCTAGCAGGAGAACGGTGCACGCTCATGGAAATTATGGATGCCATCAAGGATCAGGTCGAGAATAATCCGATCATTCTGTATATGAAAGGCTCCCCCAACCAGCCCCAGTGCGGCTTTTCGGCCCGTACTTCCCAGGCGCTGATGGCCTGTGGTGAGCGCTTCGCCTACGTGGATGTACTCAGTAATCCCGAAATTCGCGCCCATTTGCCGGCCTATGCCAACTGGCCGACGTTTCCCCAACTCTGGGTGCGAGGTGAATTGGTAGGCGGCTGTGACATTGTTGTGGAGATGTATGAAAGCGGCGAATTGCAGCAATTGATTCAGGAAGCAGTGGCAGCGACTTCTGTTGATTGAACCGATTCAAAGTTGGCGAGCAGCCCGCCTCTTCGGCGGGTTTTTTTTGCCCGGTAAAACCTGAATCCCGCGGTGGGGGAACACTTGGCAATACTTTCAAATAATAAAATCTAATGAGAATAGTTATCACTTGCAATAACATTTATACTTCGATAATCTAATGCCTGTTGGGCACGGCGCCAAAGCCGTGAGGAAGTCAGGCATTGGGAGCCGGTCAGTACCGGAAGGGCGCTGGAATATGAAATGGATGTGGATACCCGCACTGGCGATATGCTCGTCCGGGGCGGCCCTGGGTACTACCGTAGAGCAGGCCAGTAAACCTCTGGAGACCGTTACCATCATCGCCAGCAGGGAAAGACTGGCGGGTTCGGGCAGCGTGATCGGCGCTGTCGAACTTGAGAAATTTCACTATACCGATATTCACCGCATCCTGGCCCAGGTGCCCGGAGTTTACAGCCGCGGCGAGGAGGGCTACGGCCTGCGCCCCAACATCAGCATTCGGGGTTCCCATGGCGACCGCAGCGGCAAAATCACCCTGATGGAAGACGGTGTACTGATTGCCCCCGCGCCATACACAGCGGCTTCAGCCTACTATTTTCCCAGCACCGGACGAATCAGCGGCATCGAAGTACTGAAGGGTCCCGCCGGTATTGAGCATGGCCCCTATGCCGTGGGGGGGGCCATCAATCTGCTGAGTACACCGATTCCGGAGCGGATGGGCGGTGCTGTAACCGCCGAGGCCGGTCAGGACGAGACCTGGCGGCTGCATGGGCGTTACGGCGGAAACTCGGGGGGGTGGGGCTTCCTGCTTGAGAGCCACATCCATTCCAGCGACGGTTTTTCAGATATTGCCAATTCCTCCAACTCCACCGGATTTCGCAAGGATGACTGGTTGGCGAAGTTGCGTTACAACAGCCAACCCGGTGGCGCTTTCGAGCAGCGGCTGGAGCTGAAGCTTCAGTACAGTGAAGAGCAATCCGAACAGACCTATGTCGGTTTGACCGAAGCCGATTTCAGCCGGTCCCCATATCTACGCTACGGACTGTCCAGGGAAGACCGCATGGACAATCGGCATCAGTCCGTCAATCTCAGCCACCAACTGGAATCTGACGGCTCGTTTCGTTTGACCACCACCGCGTACTACAACGATTTCACCCGCAACTGGTACAAGGTGGACAAGATTGACGGCGAGGGCATTAATGAAGTGATTACCTGCGCCAACGGTGGTAGTTGTGCGGGCATGAGTTCGCGCCATGGTGAGTACAATCAGGACTTCGCCAGTGCCGTACTCGGCGGCGAGGCTGCCGCGGATGTCTACCTGAAGAACAATAATCGCGACTACCGTTCGCAAGGCGTTCAAACCCGGCTGGCGCTGGAATGGGCCGGCGCCGGCTGGCGGCATGACCTGGCCCTGGGTGTGCGTTATCACCAGGACGAGGAAATTCGCCAGCAACCTGTGGACCTTTACTTGCAGGGGGGCGATGGAAGTCTTGAACCCGTGGAGTTGGGAGTAGCTTCCAGATCAAGTGGAGAAGCGAAGGCCTGGTCGCTGTACCTGGTTGACAATATCAGCTATGGCGACTGGTCACTGAAACCCGGCTTGCGTTACGAAACTTACACCATTCGCGGGGCCGACCACGATGAACTGCTGCCCGGCCTGGGCCTGACCTATGACGTCGATGACCACTGGCAATTACTGGCCGGTATTCATGCAGGCCATTCTCCGAGTTCCAGCGAGGACAGCGATCCGGAAACAGCAGTCAACTTTGAGGCGGGTTTCCGTTATCGCTCAGACGCAGCCAGTGCCGAACTGGTTGCCTTCTTCAGCGACTATGACAACATTATCGGCGTGTGCGCCAACTCCGGTGGCGCCGGAGGCGATTGCGAGCTTGGGGACACGGATAACGGCGGCGCCGCCGAGGTGCTGGGCCTGGAGTTTCAGGCGGGTTACAGTATTGCCCTGGGTTCCGCCGTCATGCCCGTGACCGCGTCTTATACCTACACCCGCGCAGAGTTCAAAAGCAGCTTCTCGGGTTCTGTTTGGGGCAACGTGGAAAAAGGTGACCGGCTTCCCAACCTGCCGCGGCGGCAGTGGCAACTCAACACAGGGTTGTACTTGGATAACGGACTGGGCGGCGACCTCAGCTTGCGCCATTTTGATGAGTCCTGCGCCACCGCCGCCTGTCTTGACTTCCAGCAGGTTGACCAGCACCAGGTGTTGGATCTGGCGCTGCATTACGATCTCAATGACAGCACCCGATTCTACTTGATCGTTGAAAATCTGACGGCCAACGAGGATGACATTGTGTCCCGCCAGCCCAAGGCCGGCGCCCGGGGGCAGAAACCACGCACATTGCTGGCAGGCTTTCGCCGCCGCTTTTGAGTGGCCGGGAGCCAGCACCGGCCGGCGCAGCCAGGACAGCTTGAGCTTACTCTGACATGGCGCTCTGCAGGTAGTTTTGCAGACCCACCTTCTCGATCAACTCAAGTTGCGTTTCCAACCAGTCTATGTGCTCTTCTTCGGATTCGAGGATGTCTTCAAACAGTTCCCGGGACACGTAGTCGCCGAGGGACTCGCAGCAGGCGATGGCCTCGTTCAGGTCGGAGCGGGCTACCATCTCCAGCTTCAGGTCACAAGCAAGCATTTCCGGGGTGTTTTCGCCAATCAGCAGTTTGCCCAGATCCTGCAGGTTGGGCAGACCTTCGAGAAACAGAATGCGGTCGATGAGTTTCTCGCTGTGCTTCATCTCATCAATGGATTCATGACGCTCGTGCTCGGCCAATTCTTTCAGCCCCCAATCCTGGTACATTTTCGCGTGCAAAAAATACTGATTGATGGCAATGAGTTCATTGCCCAGAACTTTGTTGAGATGTGCAATAACCTGGGGGTTGCCTTTCATGACCGCTCTCCTCTGGATAGAACGCCAAGGATGCGCTATCCGGCCGGAAAAGTCAAGCTAAGCTATTGATTTATAAAGATAAAATTGGAATGATAATCAGTGCGATTAGCAATTGCATGGGCTGGCTGCGTAGTATAACGGCTCGCTGTTAGCGGCCCGGGACAGGGTTTCGCGAATGATTTCGCGGGTCTGGAAGTTACATTTTCCACATTGACTGGCCACGCCGAGGCCCCTGCGCAACTCGTGCAGGGAACTGGCGCCACTGCGCACAGCTGAGCGGATTTGCTGGTCGGTAATTCCCTGGCAGAGACAAACGTACATCTTGAGTCGGCGCCATTAGCGAAACGAGTTACAGACCTTAATAGTAATAAGAATGATTGTCAATTAAATTCAATACTTTTTCCAAAAGGGGACACCCACTTTTTTTGTTTCCAAAAGGGGACACCCACTTTTTTTGTTTCCAAAAGGGGACACCCACTTCTTTTGGGACGCAGATAACTTGTCTTGCTGTAGGGGCCGCGCACGCGCGGCCCGCGGGCCGTGTGCCCGGAGGGTGCCGTGTGCCCGAAGGGTGCTCGCCATGGCGAGCCCCTACATGTGCGGCCGAGTTACGAGTGTCGAGGGTGGGTGTCCGTTGTTCCTCATGTATAATACCGGGCATTGCCGGGAACTTGATGTAAGAGCCGAATACAGAATGAACCCTTTGAAAGATAACAAGTTTTTTCAATTGATCGGCAGCCTGGCCCGAACTGTGAGTTGCGCTGGATGAACATGGAAAAATACATGCGCGAAATGGGCGCACGAGCTCGGCAGGCTGCCGTGGAGATTGCCAAATCCTCCACCGCGACTCGCAACCAGGCCCTGCTGGCGATTCGCGATGCGCTGAAAGACGGCGCCGGTCAATTGCTGGAGGCCAACGCCCAGGATTTGACCAGGGGCCACGCCGAGGGTTTGGAAGAGTCACTGCTTGACCGCCTGGAAGTTACCCCCGCGCGCCTGGAATTGATGCAGGAGAGTTTGACCCAGGTGGCGAGCCTTGCCGACCCCGTGGGCAGCATCACCGATGTCAGTGCAAGACCCAGCGGCATCCAGGTCGGAAAAATGCGGGTGCCCCTCGGGGTTATCGGCATCGTCTATGAAAGCCGGCCCAATGTTACGGTGGAAGCGGCCAGCCTGTGCCTGAAGGCGGGCAATGCCACCATTTTGCGGGGTGGTTCCGAGGCGCTGGCATCCAATTTGGCGATTGCCCGCTGCATCAGTACCGGGTTGCAGGCGTCGGGATTGCCGGATGCCTCCGTGCAGGTGGTGAATACCAAAGACCGCAAGGCAGTGGGCGAATTGATCACCATGCCCGAGTTTGTGGATGTGATTGTCCCACGCGGCGGCAAGGGGCTGATCGAGCGTATCAGCCAGGATGCAAGGGTGCCTGTGATCAAACATCTTGATGGCGTCTGCCATGTTTACCTGGATGCCAGTGCGGACTTCGACAAGGCGGTGGCTATCGCAATCAATGCCAAAACCCAGCGCTACGGCACCTGCAACACCATGGAGACGCTGTTGGTAGACGCCCGGCGCGCCGCTGAATTGCTCCCTGAGATTGCTGTCCGCCTGCGTGAACACGGTGTGGTCATGCGCGGCTGTGAGCGTACCTGTGAGCTTCTGGAGGACGCCGCCGCGGCAGAGGAAGCTGACTGGTACGCGGAATACCTTGGGCCGATACTGGCGATACGGGTAGTGGCTGGTTTGGATGAGGCGATCACCCATATCAATCGCTATGGTTCCCGTCACACCGATGCCATCGTTAGTGAGGACTACCACTCCAATATGCGTTTTCTGCGTGAAGTGGATTCCAGTTCGGTGATGATCAATGCTTCGACCCGCTTCGCAGATGGATTTGAGTACGGCCTGGGTGCGGAAATCGGAATTTCCACCGACAAGTTTCACGCCCGTGGCCCGGTCGGCCTGGAAGGCCTGACTTCGCAGAAGTTCGTGGTCTTTGGTGATGGGCATATTCGCCAGTGAGCGCGCCTGTCGCTGTGCTGGGTGGCGCCTTCAATCCTGTTCATTTCGGTCATATCCGCTCAGCCAGGGAATTGCGTGAACAACTCGGACTGGCGGAAGTACGCCTGATGCCTACGGGCTTGCCGCCGCATAGGCCTGCCCCGGAATTAAGTTCGGAACGGCGCGCCCAACTGGTGCGCATGGCGGTTGAGAACGAGCCCGGTCTGGTCTGTGATGAGCGAGAATTGCATCGGCCTGGCCCGTCCTACACCATCGACAGCCTGACCGAATTGCGTCGGGAGTTGGGTCCATCCCGTGGCCTGGCGCTGGTCATCGGGGCCGATGTAGTGGCTGGATTGGAGCAATGGCGCCGCTGGCGGGAGCTGTTTGATCTCGCTCATCTGGTGATCATTGGGCGGCCAGGCTACCCTGCGCTACCTGAACGGGGCCCGGTCGCACAATGGTTGCTCCGGCATTTGTCCACCGATAAAGGCGCTTTGCGGGATTCTGCCGGCGGTGTAGCCCTGCGGGTGGAATTGAGCCCGATGAACATCTCCGCCACTGAAATACGCGCGGCCCTGGCGGCCGGCCGCTGCGTTCGCCACCTGTTGCCGGACCCGGTGTGGCGGCATATTCAACAACACCGTTGGTATGCTGCCGGTGCTGCTACTCACGTTGGAGGGCCATAGCCTGATTTTCATGGAAGCCCTGCAATTGAAAGATCTGTTGGCCACGGCGCTGGAAGATTTCAAGGCCAACAATGTGGTTAGTCTGGATGTACGCGAACTCACCGATATCATGGATTATCTTATTGTTGCCGGCGGCACCTCAAGCCGGCACGTCAAGGCGCTCGCGGACAACCTCACTGAGGCCGCCAAACAACACGGTGTGCGTCCGCAGGGCGTGGAGGGACAAGCCGGCTCCGAGTGGATTCTGGTGGATTTTGGTGATGTGGTCGCTCATCTGATGCTGCCCGCTGCCCGCGAATTTTATGATCTGGAGCGGCTGTGGACAGGGCCGGCCAGCAATCGTTGATGCGAGTGACCATCATTGCCGTTGGCCGCAAGATGCCTTCCTGGGTGGATCAGGGTGTTGCAGAGTACCGCAAACGCCTGCCGCCTTCGCTGAAACTTGAGTTGCGGGAAATTCCCCTGGCCAGGCGTGGCAAGGACTACGATGCTGTACAGTGCATGGCCATGGAGGCAAAGGCGATTCTGAAGGCCGTCCCCGAACGCGACCGGCTGCTGGCGCTGGATGTAAATGGTGATCGCTGGTCCACCGCGGAACTGGCCAAAAGGTTCTCGGATTGGCAGAGCAGTGGGGCCGGCTATAGCCTGCTGATCGGCGGTCCTGATGGTATGGACGAGTCCCTTTTGCGACAGGCGGACCTGCGTTGGTCGCTGTCGCCACTGACCCTGGCGCATTCACTGGTCCGGGTGATCGTACTGGAACAGTTGTATCGCGCCTGGACCATCAACACCCATCACCCTTACCATCGTCCCTAGCGCCAGATTGCCGCCAACATGCCCACCGCCGTCGACCTGAAAGACCATCAAATGGAAGCGAGCGTGTTTCAGGTTCGCCTGGGTCTGGGCGCGGCGCTCATGTCGCTATTGCTGGTGTTGCTGCTGATACGTTTCTTCATCCTGCAAATCAGTGATTACGATCTGTATCGCACCGAGTCGGACCGCAATCGTATACAACTGCAAGCCTTGCCCCCCAACCGCGGTCTCGTTTACGACCGCAATAATATCCTGCTCGCGGAAAACCGGCCCAGCTATGTATTGTCGCTGGTGCCAGGCCAGGTGCCTGACCTCGGCAGGACGTTGCGGGACCTGCAGGAACTGCTGGCAATCAGTGACGCCGAGGTCGACAAGTTCAAACAGCGCGCCTCGCTGGAGCGGCCTCACCGAGAGGTCCCCTTGCGTTTTCGCCTGAGCGAGAAGGAACGTGCGCTGTTGGCTGTGAACCGCTTCCGCTGGCCTGGTGTAGTGGTGGGCGCGCAACTGATTCGTTATTACCCGCAGGCCGAATTATTTTCCCACGCCCTGGGTTATGTGAGCAGGATCAACAAGCAGGAACAGGCCAGCCTCGACGAGGTTAGTTACCGGGGTACCCATCACATCGGCAAGATCGGTTTGGAAAAACAATATGAGCACTTATTGCTCGGCAGGGTGGGTTCCCGCAGCGTGGAAGTCAGCGTTTGGGGCGAGGCCGTGCGCGAACTGGAACGCAACTCGCCCAAGCCTGGGGCAGACCTTACGCTGTTTCTCGACAGTCATGTCCAGCGAACCGCTTTTCAGGCCCTGGGAGAGCGCCGTGGCGCGGTGGTGGCTCTTGATCCTTACAGTGGCGGGGTGTTGGCGCTGGTCAGCACACCGGGCTTCGATAGCAACCTTTTTGTCAACGGTATCAGTACTTCGGATTATCTGGCCCTGCGCGATTCACCCGACTTGCCCTTGTACAATCGAGCGATCCAGGGCCAATATCCCCCCGGCTCGACCATCAAGCCGGTTTTCGCCCTGGCCGGCCTGGAATATGACGTGATCACCCCCGAGAGCACTGTCAACGATCCCGGATGGTATGTGTTGCCCGGCCAGAAGCGGCGCTATCGGGACTGGACCCTGCGGGTGCGAGGGGGTGGCCATGGTTCGCAGGTAAACTTGCACCAGGCCATCGCGGAGTCCTGTGATGTGTATTTTTATGACCTGGCGCATCGGCTGGGTATCGACAGGATTCATCAGTTCTCTGCGCCCTTTGGCCTGGGCGAGGTAACTGGTATAGATACCACTTACGAACACAAAGGCGTTCTACCTTCAAGAGAATGGAAACAAACTGCCCGGCAAGAGGTCTGGTTCCCCGGGGAGACACTGAATGTCGGGATTGGTCAGGGTCATCTGTTGATGACGCCCGTACAACTGGCGGTAACCACCGCAGTTATCGCCACCCGAGGTTTGCGCCATAAACCGCGGCTGTTACATAAAATCAACGGAGAAGCCAGCGCCGCTGTCGAGCCGGAACGGGTGGAATTGGAGCAGGAGGACTGGACTGTTATCCACAATGCCATGAAGGCGGTTTTTCACAGCCCTCAAGGTACCGCACGCGGCAGTGCTCAGGGGGTCGAGTATGTGATGGCCGGCAAGAGTGGCACTGCCCAGGTGGTGGGTATCGCCCAAGGCCAGCAATACGATGAGGCTGCCCTTTCAGAAAGGCACCGCGACCACGGCCTTTTTATCGCATTCGCGCCTTTTGAGAGGCCAGCTATCGCAGTGGCCGTAATCGTTGAAAATGGTGGAGGGGGTAGCTCGGCTGCCGCACCCATAGCCCGCAGGGTTATGGACAGTTACCTGTTGAAAGATCAGGTGAGTTCCCGATGAGTCCGGCGCGCAGCACCCCTGCAGCAGGGGTTGCATTGACCCAGAAACCGGATATCTTCGAGCGCTTTCATATAGACCTGCCGCTGTTGGTGCTGGTGCTGTTGCTGAGCGCCCTGGGCTTGCTGGTGTTATATAGCGCCAATGGCCAGCAGCTTGGGGCGGTGGCGCGCCAGGCCATCTATTGCATAACCGCCTTCCTGGCCATGATCGGCGCGGCCCAAATCAGCTTGCTCCAGTTTCAGCGCTGGTCCCCGTGGGCCTATATGTTCGGTATCGGCCTGTTGCTGTTGGTGGCTTTTGTAGGTGTCGGCGAAGGTTCCCAACGCTGGTTGGGTGTTTCGGGATTTCGCTTTCAGCCCTCGGAGATCATGAAGCTGCTGGTGCCGGTCATCCTGGCCTGGTATCTGGCTCCGCAGTCTCTTCCTCTCAAGTTTCGCCACTTGCTGGTGTGCCTGCTGCTGATTGGCCTGCCATCGGCCCTGGTGGTTCTACAGCCCGACCTGGGCACCGCTCTGCTGATTGTCTTCTCCGGGCTTTCGGTTATGTTCATGGCTGGTCTTGGCTGGTCCTATATTGTCGGCGGCGTTGTATGCCTGTTATGTTCAGCTTGGCCGGCCTGGACCTACCTTTTGTATGACTATCAGCGCCAGCGAATTCTCACGGTCTTCAACCCGGAACGGGACCGGCTTGGGCAGGGTTGGAATATCATTCAATCCAAGACGGCGGTAGGGTCGGGCGGCTGGAGCGGCAAGGGTTGGAACATGGGCACCCAATCGCAACTGGATTTCCTGCCTGAGAGCAACACGGATTTCATTGCCGCAGTACTGGCCGAGGAGTTTGGGTTTCGCGGTATACTGTTGGTATTACTGCTGTATGTGCTGATTCTGTTGCGTGGATGCTGGATAAGTTGGCGCGCCCAGGACGGTTTTTCCCGGCTGGTGGCTGCCGGTCTGACCATGACCTTCACCATGAATGTTTTTATTAACATGGGGATGGCGTCGGGAATGCTCCCAGTGGTAGGTATTCCCCTACCCCTGATCAGCGCAGGCGGCACTTCCCTGGTTACCATGATGGCGGGTTTTGGAATACTGATGTCCATTAGTGTGGGCAAAAAGGTAACCGGATAATCGGGTGAGAGGACAAGGAGTGGATGGTGGAAGATTCCTGGGGTAGAAAATTGGCCAAGTGGGTATCGATGTCGGTTGCCCTGTTTGCCGTGCCGGTTTGGGCGCAAGGGTATGCCTCTTACCCTGCCGCGCAGCGCCTGGTGGATGAACTGGTCGCAGAAGAGAACTTTTCCCGTACGGAACTGGAGGTGTTGCTGGGTAAGGCTCAGCGCCAGGACTCCATTCTCGAAGCCATCTCCAGACCCGCTGAGAAGACCAAACCCTGGCATGAGTACCGTGATATCTTTGTCACCAGCGCACGCACCAGCCAAGGGGTAACGTTCTATAACAACCATTCCGACAGTTTGCGCCGGGCCGAACAGGAGTATGGTGTTCCCGCCGAACTAATTGTCGCCATAATCGGCGTGGAAACCCGCTATGGGCGCAACATGGGCAATTACCGGGTACTGGATGCGCTCGCTACCCTCGCATTTGATTATCCCAGGCGTTCCGCTTTCTTCAGCAAGGAACTAAAAGAATTCCTGTTACTGAGCCGTGAACAGGGTTTGCCCGCCACGGAGTTCAAGGGTTCTTATGCCGGGGCAATGGGTTATGGTCAGTTCATCTCCAGTTCCTATCGAAACTACGCTGTCGATTTTGATGGTGACGGGGTGGCGGACATCTGGAAAAACCCGGTGGATGCCATTGGCAGTGTAGCCAATTATTTTTTTCGTCACGACTGGCGCAGCGGCGAAACAGTGGCCAGCCCGGCGCAGGCGGAAACAGGCTATCGGCAGGAGTTGACCAACGCCGGCCTGAAACCGGTGCTGACCGTGGCCGATTTTATAGCCGCAAAGATCATACCCGCCCGCGTCTTGCCCACTGACGCCATGGCAACCGCGATGGAGTTCGAGGGGAAGTCGGGTACCGAGCTCTGGCTTGGTTTGCACAATTTCTATGTAATTACCCGTTACAACCACAGCGCCATGTATGCCATGAGCGTCTATCAGTTGAGCCAGGAAATTCTTGCCCGGTTACCATGATGTGGGCGCATCCAGCGCACTTTGTGATCCTGGCACAGGAAGATCACGAATAACTTTTTGATAAGCATGTACTTTTTTTCAACCACAAGCGATCTGGTGCCGTATGCCCGAAGGGTGCAATATGCGGGCTAAATATTCTACGTCCTTGCTGTTGGCGCTGGTTCTCTGTTCTTGCGCTGGTCCGCAGCCGGGGCCGGAAAGTACGTCTCTGCCAACGCCGGAAGAAACCTTGCCGCAACAGACGGATGGACCCCCTGAGGAGTTGTCGCCATTTTCCCTGGTGAGTGAGGCGACCCCTCTGCCCACACCGATTCTGGCCGCAGGCAACCGCAGTCCTTACCGTGTCGCCGGAGTGGAATATCAGGTACTGAAGTCAGCCAGGGGATATCGGGAGCGCGGAGTTGCCTCCTGGTATGGGCGAAAATTTCATGGCCGGCCCACTGCGACCGGTGAAATCTTTGACCTCCACGCACCCAGCGCAGCGCATCGTTCATTGCCGTTACCTACCTACGTGCGGGTGACCAATCTCGAAAACCACCGCAGCATGATTGTGAAAGTGAATGACCGGGGACCATTCCACCCAGGCCGCCTGATTGATCT
This sequence comes from Halieaceae bacterium, assembly GCA_026710905.1. Lineage (GTDB taxonomy): Bacteria > Pseudomonadota > Gammaproteobacteria > Pseudomonadales > Halieaceae > JAPOQD01. The sequence continues at coordinate 3,653 of JAPOQD010000204.1, read as the reverse complement.
CTCCTACGGCGCGGCGCAGAAACTGGGCTTTTCCGAGCAGGGGACAGCCCTGGTGGAGGTGGTCGCCCTGTCGGTAGCGGGGGTGAGTGATTTACGCGAGGAAGAGGGTTTGCAAGGATGGCTGCAGGATTACCGCTTCCTCCAGTTGGCTTCATTCCGCAGACGGGAAGCCGCCCTGGCGTTGCAGAAGCAGTTGCGCTACAACCACAGCGAAGAGGTGAAGGTGGTCACGAAGAACCTTGATGGAAAGATCTTTTACCAGGTCAAGCTGGGCCCGATTACCGACCGCCGGGCCTTGCTGGCGCTACGCGAACGGATGATTGCGGAGGGCTTTGTGGACGCCAATCTGGTTGCCGAATAATACTTGGGTTACTATGCCGTCCGTCCCTGGCTCTTAGTATTCCGTGCATGAAAATTTCAACTTCAGTCTTCTTTCTCCTCCTGTTTTCGAGTTTGACCATGGCGGTGCCAACCCCGTCGCCACCGCTGGTGTCTGCAGCCGCATACTTGCTGATGGACGCGGATAGCGGCCATGTCATCGTGGAAAAAAATGCCGATCAGCCCCTGGCTCCCGCCAGTCTCACCAAGATAATGACCGGTTATCTGCTGGCCCATGAGTTGGCCGAGGGTCGCGCGAGCAATGACGATGAAGTACTGATCAGCCGGCAAGCCTGGGCTCAGAACCCGCTGTTCGCCGGTTCGTCCCTGATGTGGGTCGAGGCTGGCACGAGGGTCCGCCTGGAGGATTTACACCGTGGCCTGGTGGTTTCTTCGGGTAATGACGCCGCACTGGCCATAGCCGAACACCTCGCCGGCAGTGAAACCGCCTTTGCCGAGATGATGAACACCCATGCTCAAACCCTGGGTATGAAGGGAAGCAATTTTGTGAATTCACACGGCTTGCCCGATCCGGACCACTACACCACTCCCCGCGATCAAGCCATTCTTGCCGCTGCGCTGATTGGCGGCTATCCCAATGAATATGCGCTGTACCGGGAGCGTGAATACACGTACAACAATATTCGCCAGTACAACCGCAACGGGCTGTTGGCCGAAAACTCCGGGGTGGATGGCTTGAAGACCGGCTATACCAGGGAAGCGGGCTATTGTCTGGTGGCTTCGGCCAAACGCGATGACATGCGGCTTATCTCGGTGGTCATGGGCTCCTCCGGGGTGCGCACCCGTGAGACGGCTACCCGCGAGTTGCTGAATTACGGCTTTCGCTTTTATGAAACCCACCAACTTTATACGGCCGGCCAGGAACTCACCAGCAGCCGGGTCTGGAAGGGCCGGCAGGAACAAATGACGCTGGCGGTCAAGCAGCAAATCTACCTGACCATTCCCCGCGGCCGCCACGACGACCTGGAGGCAGTGATGGAAATCAAGGAAACCATCGTGGCGCCGGTGGAAGCAGGGCACAGCTTCGGCAAGTTGCGCATCAGCCTTGATGGCGAGACGCTGGTTACAGCGCCGTTGGTGGCTGTAGATGACATAGCCCTGGCGGGATTGGCATCCCGGCTTTGGGATTCCGTGCAGATGCTGTTCGCCAGGGCCACCGAAGGCTGACCGTGGCCGGGCAGGAGCCGCCCAGAATAGAATTCCCCTGTGATTACCCGATCAAGGTACTGGGGCGCAGCAGTGAGAACTTCCGGCGCCTGGTGTTCGAGACCGTGGAAAGGCACGCTCCCGGTTTTGATCGCTGCAGGGTGTCGATGAAGGCCAGCCGGCGGGGGAAATTCTCCTCCCTTACCATCTTTATCACGGCCACAAGCGTCCACCAGTTGCAAGTTCTGCACCGAGACCTCATGAACACCGGCGCGGTGCAAATGGTGCTTTGAATGCATGTGCGAAAATTGGGCCTGGCGCCTTACCTGCAGATTTGGCGGGAGATGCGCGAGTTCAACGAGTCGCGCAATGCGGATAGCGAAGATGAAATCTGGCTTTTACAGCACCTGCCGGTTTTTACCCTGGGGCAGGCCGGCCGGGAGCAGCACCTGCTGGAGCCAGGAGATATTCCCGTAGTGCATAGCGACCGGGGTGGTCAGGTGACCTACCACGGGCCTGGGCAATGGGTGGTTTACCTGCTGCTGGATCTGAAGCGGCGCAATCTTGGCGTGCGCGATCTGGTGCAACTGCTCGAACATAGCGTGGTGCGCCTGTTGTCGTCGCTGGACATCTGCGCCGTGGCGCGCCGTGATGCGCCGGGTGTCTATGTCGGAGAGAGCAAGATTGCCGCACTGGGATTGCGGGTTCGCCGCGGTTGTACCTATCATGGGCTGGCGCTCAACGTCGACCTCGACCTGGAACCCTTTTCCCGTATCAACCCGTGTGGCTACGAGGGTTTGCCGGTTACCTCGATTCGTCAATGCCTGGGTCCCGACGCCGTCATCGACGAGGCAGTAGTTGGCGGACATCTGCTGGCGCAATTACAGCGGGAATTAACCAGCTAGCATCCACGGTGCAATATGCGCGTTATTGGGTTGTTGCGCCTTGCTCGATCCAGGTGCGGATGATGTCCAGGCCCTGCTCCGGCAGCCGCAAATCAGTACATCAGTATCCAGGTCCCAGCCGCCTTCCGGGACTGCGCCGGAACGGCTGGCCACGGCAGCGTCGGCCAGCCCCGATCCTCCTGCCGCCAGCAGACCGTGGCGGGTGATTGTGGGAAGCCCGAAGAAGGTTTCAACAGCCGCGGATAAATTCTCCCAGGGCCCGAAAATCGGCCACCCGTGGAGTTTTCCTGCGCCACATCAGCCCGATGGAGCGAGACACATTCTTTTCCCGGAACTGCCGGGTCTGTACATCCGTGCCGGTCAGAATCCTGGCGTCCACCGCCATCTGCGGTAACAAGGTTACGCCGATACCATTGGCCACCATCTGTACGATGGTGTTGAGGCTGGTGGCCTGGTAGGGAATATTCACTTCCGAGCCGTGCAGGCGGCAGGCTTCCAGGGCGTGATCGCGCAGGCAGTGGCCGTCCTCCAGCAACAACAAATCCTGTGAACGCAAGCCCCTGGTGCTGAGTTTGGTGTTCTTCGCCATGGGGTGAGTTCCGGCACAGGCAAACAGGAACTTGTCATTGAACAGGTGCATGGTGGCTACATTGTTCACCGGGTAGGGCAGGGCCAGCAGCAGTACATCAAGGTGGCCGTGTTGCAGGGCGTCCACCAGGGGCGCGCTGAGATCCTCGCGGATAAATAACTGAAAATCCGGATATTGCCGCCGCAACTGATTCAGCAAACCGGGCAGAACAAAAGGAGCGATGGTAGGTATTACACCCAGGCGCATCTTGCCCTTGAACGGTTCTGACGAGGCAGCGCACAGCGCCTGCAGGTCATCGATTTCCAACAATACCCGGCGGGAGAGTTCCGCCACGTCTTCACCCAGCGAGGTAAGAATCACCTGCCGGTTGCTGCGTTCCACCAGGGGCACCCCGAGCAGGTCTTCCAACTCGATCAAGGCCGAGCTCAGGGTGGACTGGGAAACATGGCAGGCCTTGGCGGCTTTGCCGAAATGCCGGTGTTCAGCAACCGACAACAGATAGTTGAGTTGCTTTATCGTGGGTCGTCGAGCCCGCATATCTCACCAACGTTCGTCGCGAGGGCGTCGCAGCACCGCTGTGGTGGGGCGCACGGACGGAAAGACGCTGAAGGCAT
>JAPOQD010000203.1 GCA_026710905.1 Halieaceae bacterium | reverse complement strand
CCCGAGCGCACCACTTCCAGAATGCGGATATCTCCCATGGCGGCGACAAAGGCATCGAGTTTGGCCGCCGTGCCCGACAACATGATGGTGTAGATCTCGGGACTCACATCCACAATCTGGCCCCGGAAAATATCCGCGCAGCGCTTGATCTCGGGGCGAGCGGCAGCCTTGGCGCGAACCTTGATGAGCATCAGGTCCCGCTCAAGATGGGCGCCTTCGGTCAAGTCGACCAGTTTCACCACATCAATCAGCTTGTGCAGCTGCTTGGTGAGTTGTTCGATCTGTTGGTCATCGCCCACTGTGGTCATGGTCAGACGCGACAGGGAGGCATCATCCGTGGGTGCCACGTTCAGCGTTTCGATGTTATAGCCGCGCTGGGAGAACAGGCCCAGCACCCGGGACAGAGCGCCCGGCTCGTTCTCCAGCAGCAGCGAAAGTACCCGTCTCATGTCAAGTCCTCTCTGTTTTGCTGAGCCACATATCGGCCATGGAGCCATGTGGCGCCACATGCATGGGGTAAACATGTTCCGCGGGGTCAACATGAATATCCAGGAACACCAGTTGATCCTTTTTGGAAAAGGCTTCTTCCATGCAGGCTTCCAACTGCTCCGGCTTGTCCACACGCATACCTGCATGCCCGTAGGCCTGCGCCAGTTTGACAAAATCCGGCAGGGAATTTTCGTAGGCGCTCTCGGAATGGCGGCCTTCATACTGCATATCCTGCCACTGCTTCACCATCCCCAGATAGCCGTTATTCAGGTTGATGATCTTTACCGGAATGTTGTACTGGGTGCAGGTGGACAGTTCCTGAATATTCATCTGGATACTGCCCTCACCGGTGACGCAGGCCACATCCGCTTGAGGAAATGCCAGTTTGGCGCCCATCGCGGCAGGCAGGCCAAAGCCCATGGTGCCCAAGCCGCCGGAATTGATCCAGCGGCGCGGCTGGTTGAAGCGATAATACTGGGCTGCAAACATCTGGTGCTGACCGACATCAGAGGTCACGAAGGCCTCGCCGCCTGTCACCCGATACAGTGATTCGATGACCTGTTGCGGCATGATCTTTTCCTGCACCTGGTAGCGGGGCGCGACCCACAGGCCCTGGGAGGCCCGCCAGTGCTCGATCTGCTCCCACCAGGAAGCCAGCGCATCCTGGTTCGGCAAGCCGTTGTCCTGCTGTTGCGCCTGTTTCACCAAGGTCAGCATATCGGCCAGTACCGATTGCACCGGTCCCACGATCGGGATATCGGCATTGACGGTCTTGGAAATACTGGCCGGGTCCACATCGATGTGGATGATCCGGGCCGAAGGGCAGAATTTCTGCACCGTATTGGTGACCCGGTCATCAAAGCGCGCGCCCACTGCCAGAATGACATCGCTGTGGTGCATGGCCATGTTGGCCTCATACAAGCCATGCATTCCCAACATGCCGAGGAATTGCCGATCCTCGGCCGGGTAGGCGCCCAGCCCCATGAGGGTATTGGTTACCGGATAGTTGAGTTGCTGCGCCAGTTCCGTCAACAGGCCACAGCCGTTACCCTGTACCACGCCGCCACCGCTGTAGATTACCGGTTGGCGCGCAGACAACAACAGTTTCACGGCCTTCTTGATCTGACCGGCGTGACCCTTGCGGGACGGATTGTAAGAACGCATCTGCACCGACTCGGGGTAGTGATACTCGAACTTCTGGTCCGGCCGGGTGAAGTCTTTGGGAATATCAATCACTACCGGCCCAGGGCGGCCAGTGGTGGCGATATGAAACGCCTTCTTGATCGCCAGGGGAATGTCTTCGGCTTTTTTCACCAGGAAACTGTGTTTCACTACCGGCCGGGAGATACCCACCATATCGGTTTCCTGGAAGGCGTCCTGGCCAATCAGATGCGATTGCACCTGGCCGGAAAACACCACGATGGGTATGGAGTCCATGTAGGCTGTGGCGATGCCGGTAATGGCATTGGTGGCGCCAGGCCCGGAGGTCACCAACACAACCCCTGGCTTGCCGGTCGCCCGGGCGTAACCATCAGCGGCGTGCGTGGCGGCCTGCTCATGCCGCACCAGGATGTGAGGAATGTCAGAGTTCTTGAACAGCGCGTCGTAAATGTGCAGGACCGCGCCACCGGGATAGCCGAAGATGAATTCGACACCTTCGTCTTCCAGTGCGCGGGCGACCATTTCACCGCCGGATAAATGTTCCACCTTGCCTCTCTCCCAAGCTGCTGGGTTCAGCTTATGTATCAACGCTGCGGCTGGTAGTACTGCAAGGCAATAGAGACCACGCGAATGCGCGGTCCATGTCACGGTCGCCCTGCGAGGTATCGCAGCTATGTTCCCACAGTAAGCACGGATAGAGCGCTTACTGCTGACAGTTTCTTCCGGCAGCCTCTGCGGAACAATCATCCGCGGGGATAAGTCGAACCGGCGCCATGCACGCCGCCGACCGTTACTACCGGCTAGCAGCCTGCCGGACTTGGGACTGTCCTACTGCGGAAAAGCCGTTTTGGCCCTTTTTTCTGCAATCCTTCGTTACACGAACCACTATTCGCCTCAGAATTGCAGAAAAAAT
>JAPOQD010000202.1 GCA_026710905.1 Halieaceae bacterium | reverse complement strand
GAAGTAGCGCGCGGCCACCCCCAGGTCAATGCCATAACCCAGGTACCAGCCATAACGGACCGCAAGGTAAACGGAGAATTCCGGAGAACCGGGCAGTTCCCCTCCCTCGATATTGACAGGAATACCCGCACAGAGACAACTCAATACCAGGTTGTCATTGACCACGGAGATGACACCCTCTGTTGTTCCCATCTGGTTCGGGTCGGCGGGGTCGAAAGTTTCAAGTTCACCCAGTTCGGTGTCCAGCCAGGACAGGTTCAACATCACATTCCAGTGTTCATCCGGCGCCCAGACCAACTCACCCTCCATGCCCTGTATTTCCGCATCGGTGTTTTCGTTGAGTGAGGTCTGGTTGATGATCTTGGAGACTTGCAGATCTTCGTAGTCATAGTAGAACCAGGTCAGATTGGCTTGCAGGGTGTTGTCCAGCAGGCGGGTTTTGGCGCCGATCTCGATGGAGTTGATGAATTCGGGTTCGAAAGTGGCCAATGCGGGGTCGCCGCCCATCGCTGGGTTCAGCAGTACCGACTCGGCGTCAAGGGGGTTGAAACCACCCCCCTTGTAACTGCGCGCCACGGTGGTGAACAGCATGATATCTTCATTCCAATGGTAATTGAGGTTGACCTTGCCGGTGGTCTCCTGCCAGTCGCCCTCGTAGCTGTCGTAACCACCATCCGGACCGAGAGGGTTGGCCAGAAATGCCAGATAAACGGAGCGCTGGGTGGCCTCCTTGGTTTCGTCGGTATAACGTATGCCCAGGGTCAATTCAGTCTGTTCGTTAATGTCAAAATAGAATTCGCCGAACAGCGCCCAGGTTTCGAGTTCATAAGGGCGGGTTGCGTTGTCGAACTGCCACTGGTTCTCGGGAATGCCCAGAGTTTCGCCGAACACTGACAGTGAGGAGGAGTAGACGTGGTAGTGCGTTTCCGTCTCGTACTCCAGGTAGAAGGCGCCGAGCATGAAATTCAGAGCGCCGTCAAAGCTGGAGGCAAGGCGGAACTCCTGGCTGAATTGTTCGGGCTCGGAAGTGGAACGATCATTTTGTTCCAGGTAGTTCACCGTGGAGGGGCCATCCGGACCGCGCTGATAGGTGGTGTAGACCGGCCAGATTTCCTCGCTCACGGTAAAGTCGTAATCGTTGCGCGCATCCAGTGAGGCTTCGTGGTAACCGGTCAGTGAAGTAAACACCAGGGGGCCGAAATCGTGGTTGATTTCCAGGCTGATGATCGTTTCATCGACTTCATAAACCGGCGGGAAATCGAGGTTGACCTCACGAGGGTTTTGAGGAATATAGTTATTTGCCCCGTCAATCAGCGGGAAGGCCAAACCCCTCACGCCGCTCGACGCCGCAACCAGAAAGCCGCCTACGGTGCCCTGAAAGTTCGTCGACTCGGCCGGTCTGCCCCGATTGGGCAGACAACCGAGGATGCCGTCCGGGTCCCTGGCGCAATAACTGCCGGAACCCCTCAAACGGTTACTGTCCTCCTCAAAATAGTTGATGACCAGGGTCGCATCAGTATTGTCGCCAAAGTCGAAAGTCGTTGAGGAGCGCAACGCGTACATGTCGCGGCCATCGATATCATCACCGTTGAATACATTGTCCACGTAGCCGTCACGCTTGGTATAAAACAGGGAGAAGCGTTGCCGGACGCTATCGGAGAGGGGGAGGTTCACGGCGCCGCGGGCGCGGATGTATTCATAGTCTCCGTAGGATACATCGAAAAAACCGCCGAATTCCTCATCCGGTTTTTTGGTGATGACATTGACCACCCCGGCGGTGGTGTTGCGGCCATACAGGGTGCCCTGGGGGCCGCGCAAGACTTCCACCCGCTCAGTATCGAAATACTCCGTCTCGAAAAGTCGGGAATTGTTGAGGTAAACGCCGTTCATGTGAACCCCGGTGCCGGCATCCGCGGACGAGCCGACCGCGAGATTGCCGACGCCGCGGATACTAACGCTGGCAGTGGTGAAATAACCCCTGCTCATCAACATGTTGGGCACCGCCATCTGGATGTCCAGATTATTGTTGATCAAGCCCCGTTCCAGTTCGTCCTGGCTGAAGGCGCTGACCGCGATAGCGGTATCCTGCAGCGTGGTTTCGCGTTTTTCCGCGGTGACGATGACTTCCTCAAGAAAGCCCTGGGCCCCGGCGAACTGCACCCACGAGGTTCCGCTGATGAGTACAAACAATGAAAGTAAAGTGGCCCTGATTGCGGTCATGAGAACATCTCCCGGACAATTTGTTGTTATGTCTCCGAATACCTAGATTACACGCAGGCCAATGCCAAGGCTAGCGCTATTTGGCCCACATTTTTCGTCGCGTCACGGCCGAATGCCTGCTTTTTTCAGCAGCGCAACCCGGCCATGCTAGAATTTTGCAACCGCTACCGACGGAAGGAAACCAAACCTTGGAACTGTTGGCTGGAGTACACCCGTTATTACCAGACTTTTTCGGCGTGAGTCTGCTGCTTCTGGCTGCCGCGCTCGGCTGGTGGTTGACCCACCGTTTTTTGGCCGAGGCATTGTGCCGTTACGCCCGCCGCAGCGCCGCGACCTGGGATGATGCCCTGGTGCAGTTCGGGGTCGTTTCCCGGCTGGCGCAGTTGGCGCCGGCCTTCATCATTTACCTGGGCATTGATTTCCTGCCAGGTCTGGGCGCCGCGTGGAAGACGGGCATCGCCAATCTCACCAGCGCCTACATGATCCTGGTGTTGACCATCACCGCCACATCATTGCTCAGCGCCGGCAATTTCCTCTATGCGTCGCACCCGAAATTCAAGCAGCGTCCCATCAAGGGCCTGGTGCAGTTGCTGCAACTGCTGGTGTTGATACTCGGTTTCCTGCTTTTTGTTGCGGCGCTGTTGGACCGTTCTCCGGCGGTCTTGCTCGGTGGTTTCGGCGCCATTTCCGCGGTGTTGTTACTGGTCTTCAGAGACACCATCCTGTCCCTGGTTGCGAGCGTACAGCTTTCCGCCCACGATATGGTGGCGGTGGGTGACTGGATAGAAGTTCCCCAGTTTGGCGCCGATGGCGATGTGGTTGATGTCGAATTGCACACCGTCAAGGTGCAGAACTGGGACAAAACCATCACCACCATTCCCACCCATCGACTGATGAGTGATTCCTTCAAGAACTGGCGGGGCATGTCCAAATCCGGCGGGCGGCAGATCAAGCGCGCCATACATCTGGATATCTCCAGTATCGGCTTTCTGTCCGAGGTGGACGTGGAAAGGTTCAAGAGCTGGGTTTTGCTGGAACAATACATCGGGGAAAAACAACAATCACTGAAGGCTTATAACCGGGGCTTGCTGGAGCAATACCAGGGGCAGGCCACCGCCAACGTCAATTTACGCCGCCTCACCAACATAGGGACCTTTCGCGCCTATGCTTTCCAATATCTCAAGCACCATCCACGCATCCATGAGGGCATGACCCTGCTGGTGAGGCAAAGACCGCCGGGACCCGAAGGACTGCCGATTGAATTGTACTGTTTTACCAACACCACCGACTGGAATGAATATGAAGACATCCAGAGTGATATCTTTGACCACCTGTTGGCGGTAGTGCCGGAATTCGGCTTGCGACTCTACCAACTGCCCGCGGGTTCGGACCTGGTGTCGATAACGGGGCGTTCCGCCGAGGCTCAGCGAAACCGACAGATTCCGCTGGAGTGAAAACGATGGGACAGCCACCTGCCGGCGCCACGTTTTTTTCACGATCTTCTGCCTCTGGGCCCGGATAACCGGGCGCCATGGCTTGATACATGACCCGCCTTGTTGACCAGGAGAAAAACCGGATATAACTCTGTGAAGCACAATGGGGCCATGAAATGAAGAGTAACTGTACCTCCCTTGACTCGGCTACAGCGGCCGACAATGTCGGCAATGACCCCGAGGAACTTGCCGAATGGTGTGAGGCGCTGCAAGCCCTGGTGGTCAATGCGGGCCCCGCGCGTGCGCGCCAGGTTCTCGACGCAGTCTCGGTGATTGCCCGCGATCCATCCATTGGCTGGCAACCAGTGTTTGGTACTCCCTATGTAAACACCATTCCGGTTGAGCAACAGCCGGTATTTCCGGGCGACCTGATGCTTGAGGAGCGCCTGGTTTCCTTAATGCGCTGGAATGCGCTGGCCATGGTGGTGCGGGCAAACAAAACCTATGGTGATCTCGGCGGGCATATCTCCAGTTATGCCAGTGCCGCGGATTTGTTCGAGGTGGGTTTTAACCATTTTTTTCGGGCCAGAGATGAAAAGTTTGGCGGCGACATGGTTTTCTTCCAGCCACACTCCGCCCCCGGCGTATACGCAAGGGCGTATTTGGAGGGGCGCTTGAGTGAGAGGGACCTGGAGAGCTACCGTCAAGAGGTGACGGCGAGCCGCAAGGGTGCGCAGGGTTTGTCCAGCTATCCCCACCCCTGGTTAATGGCTGACTTCTGGCAGTTTCCGACAGGATCCATGGGCATTGGCCCGATCAGTTCGATCTATCAGGCGCGCTTTATGCGGTATCTGCACCACCGAGAACTATTGGATACCTCGGGAAGGAAGGTTTGGGGCGTATTCGGCGACGGCGAAATGGACGAACCGGAAAGCATGTCTGCGCTCACCTTGGCTGCTCGAGAGAAGCTGGATAACCTGATCTGGGTGATCAACTGCAACCTCCAGCGCCTGGACGGACCAGTGCGAAGTAACGGCCGGATTATTGATGAGTTGGAAGCGCTGTTCAGCGGCGCCGGCTGGAATGTGATAAAGCTGGTTTGGGGGTCGGACTGGGATGGATTGTTCGCTCGGGATAAGGATGGCGCCCTGGTTCGCGCTTTCGCCGATACCGTGGATGGTCAGTTTCAGACCTTTGCCGCCAAGGACGGTCGCTATAACCGCGACACTTTTTTTGGTCAGAATGAAGTTCTGATGCGGCTGGCTGACGGGCTTACCGATGAGCAGATAGACCATCTGAAGCGGGGTGGCCACGACCTGGTCAAAATTTTTGCGGCCTATGATACCGCGCTGCGCCACAAAGGCCGCCCGACGGTAATCCTGGCTCATACCAAGAAAGGCTTTGGCATGGGAGCAGCCGGTCAGGGCAAGATGACAACGCACCAGCAGAAGAAACTGGATAGTGAGGCGCTGTTGGCGTTTCGCGACCGGTTTCAGTTGCCTCTGTCCGACCTGGAGGCGGAATCCCTCAGTTTTTACAAACCTGACGATGATAGCCCTGAAATGCGCTACATGCATGAACGGCGGAAGTTGCTGGGAGGCTATATGCCTGAACGTTCAGCGGCTGCCGACCCCGTACCGGTGCCTGAGTTGGCCAAGTATGGCGGATTTGCTACCGGAGCCGACGGTAGGGAAATGTCGACCACCATGGCCTTTGTACGCATGATGACAGCGCTTTTGAAAGACAGGCAACTCGGGCCCAGGGTGGTGCCGATAGTGGCCGACGAAGCGCGAACCTTCGGTATGGCCAACCTGTTCAAGCAGGTGGGGATATATTCCAGTGTCGGGCAGCGCTACGAGCCCGAGGATATAGGTTCCATATTGAGTTATCGCGAGGCGCTGAATGGCCAGATCATCGAGGAGGGCATCAGCGAGGCGGGCGCCATAAGTTCCTGGACATCGGCTGCAACCAGTTATTCAACTCACGGCGTCAGCATGTTGCCGTTCTATATTTACTACTCAATGTTTGGTTTTCAACGTGTTGGAGATTTGATTTGGGCTGCCGCCGACCAGCGCGCTCGCGGGTTCCTGATGGGTGCGACCGCGGGTAAAACCACTCTGGGCGGCGAAGGACTACAGCATCAGGACGGCCACAGCCATCTCGCCGCCGCGGTGGCGCCCAATTGCCGTGCGTATGATCCTGCATTCGCAGGTGAACTGGCCGTAATTATTGACTACGGAATGCGGGAAATGCTGGAGCAGCAACGTGATGTGTTTTATTACATCACCTTGATGAATGAAAACTATGCTCAACCTACGCTGGCGGAGGGTGTTGAACAGGACATTGTCAAGGGTATGTATTTGCATACACACCAAAAGGTCGAAAAACCCGGTGGCAAAGTACGTTTGTTAGGGTCCGGCGCCATCTTGCTGGAAGTTATCACCGCGGCTGAGCAGTTGTCGCAGGTGTGGAATATCGACTGTGAGGTGTGGAGTGTAACCAGCTTCACGGAACTCGCCAGGGAAGCCCGCGAGGTCGAGCGCTGGAATCGCCTGCATCCAGGGGAAACTCAACGCGACAGCCATATCGGCCTCTGTTTGGCGGGCGGCGCACCGGTCATTGCCGCTACCGATTATGTACGGGCAGTACCCCAATTGGCCGCCGCCTATATTGCCCCTCAATTTACGGTGCTGGGTACCGATGGGTTTGGCCGCAGCGACACACGCTCCGCATTGCGGGACTTTTTTGAAGTGGATTACCGGCATATTGTACTGGCGTCCTTAACCGCACTGGTACGGCAGGGTGCGCTTGAGGCAGAACACTGCGCCAAGGCCATCGCGCAGTATGATATCGAGCCGGACGTCAACGCCTCCTGGGAGTGCTGACCGAGATTGCACCGCATGGAACCCGGGTTCCGAATCTTGGCGGACCACAGGTAACGTTGTTAACAACCTGGTGAAGAATCCGATTTGCGAACGCGGCCAAATCTGCGCCATGCATGAATCCGTGATGTCCCCGCCTGGAAGGTGGAAAACAGCCCCCCCCCGTGACGTGCTCATCGCGCGCTCAGCTGAAACCGGCTTGCGCTCAGCAGGCCATATATTGCGCTACAACTTCCGCGGAAGGGCCCAGAGCCCTGATGGCGCCGCCGTCAATCCACAAGGCCTGGTTACAAAGTTCCGCCACGCTGGACTCATTGTGGGATACGTACACTACCGTTTGCTGTGAACGAATGCGTTCACACATCAAGGTGTGACACTTTTCCCGGAAATTTTTATCGCCCACTGCAAGCACTTCGTCTATGAGCAGTACATCTGCGTCGAGCATGGCGGCGAGAGAAAAGCCCAGGCGTGATCGCATGCCTCCGGACCAGGTGCTGACCGGCTTGTTGATGTTCTCGCCGAGTTCGGCGAAGGCGATGATATCGTCCAGCTTTTCCCGAACTTCCCGCTCGCTGAAACCCATCAACACCCCCCCCAGCAATATGTTTTGTTCGCCGTTCAATTCCGGGTAGAAACCACCTGCCAGATTCATTAATGCGGTGGTCGCCCCGTGATTGATCACACGGCCTTCATCGGGGTCGATAATGCCCGCCATCAAGCGTAGCAGGGTGCTCTTGCCGGCCCCGTTTTCACCGATCACGCCGAGGCTGTCGCCGCGTCTGAGAACGAAACTGAGATCGTGAAACACCCACTGAATGGTGCCACGCCGGAACAGCTTGCGGTTGCGCTCGTACTTGACCCCGACCTGTTGCAGCTCCAGCAACTTCACTTGGAAAGCAACCTCGGGTAAACCTTGTCATGGCGGGAGATCAGAAGGAAACCCACTGTCAGCAGCAGCAGGGAAACGGCCAGTACGTAGAGTAGCCAACTCAGGTCCGGGGCCTCGCCCGAGACCAGTATGAGGCGCATTTGCGCGATCACCGCAGCCAATGGGTTGAGGGTCAGGTAATCCCGGTATTGTTCCGCCACAGCCTCGTCGATGCGATAAAACACCCCGGAAAGGAACATTCCCACCCGCAGCAACAGGGTGACGAGGTATCTGACATCATTCATGAATGGCATCATGTGCGCAGTGATCAGGCCGCAGCCGCCGGCAAACAGCAGTTGTGTGAAAAACAGTACCGGCAGCCACAGCCAGGCCGTGGACGGGCCGATGGTGAGACTAAGAATCAGCAGCAGGATGGCAAACAGAATCAGCGCCTTGAATGCCTCGCTGGCTATGCACACCAATGGCAGCAAATGTTTGGGTATATACACTTGCTGCATGAACTGGGAGGCCTGCTGAATGGAGGCGGTGCATCTCTGAATGGTGCCGGAAAACCAGGTCCAGATGGTGATACCGACCAGCAAATCGTAAAGAAAACCTGGGCCGCCACGGTTCAGAATCACCCCGAAAGCCAGGTAAAACACCGCCAGCATCAAGGCCGGCTCCAACACCCACCATACATAGCCGAGCCGGTTACGGGCGGCGTCTCGGGAGAATTCCGCGCGTACGCCAAGGCGGCAGAAATCAAGGTAGTATCGGCGGGAAGAGGCCACGGGTTCGTTGTCGAGGAAAGGCTGGCGAATGCGGCTTATTGTAACACAGCATGGTTGCTGCGCCGGTGAGCCTCAGGGTTCAGTCGGCGCAGTTAACGCAGAGGGTTGCTTCGGGAATCACCCGCAGGCGCGCCGCGGAGATATCCTCGCCGCAACTCACGCAAATTCCGTACGAGCCGTCATCGAGTCGCTGTAGCGCGGCCTTCAGGTGGTGGATGGATATCTGGGTTTCCCGGGCAATTTCTTCCAGCACATCGTCATTTTCACGCTCTGTGGCCTGCTCGGCAAAATCACTGGACAGGGTTTTGGTGATGTCCCGGGTAACACCGGCCAATCGGCCTTCCAGTTCCCCCAGCCGTTGCCTCAGTGCTGCGTGTCGTTGGTCTTTGTCCATGGCGGCAAGTGTAGCAAATACCCTATCGAATGCTCAATTCAAACAGAACTACAGTGAGCGGAAACGAGCAGGAAGTGCTGGCCGCACTGTGGCGCCACATTGCGGCCAGCAGCCTCCCGGCCCAGGTTTCGCTGTGGCTAGTATACGTACTCCATGGTAAAGCCGTAGGTGCTTGGGTCTCCCCAGGTAGTCCACGGGCTGAGTTCCAGCACCCCGGGGACCAGCGTGAGAGAAGAGGTATTGACGATGATGTACTCTTCATCGGTTAAATTCTTGCCCCACAGCGACAGGCGCAGCCTGCCGGAGCCGACGGCCAGGTTCGACAGGGTGATATTGGCGTCGAGTAAGCCACGGTCATCGGTGGGCAGATTGTCGAACACGTTGAGAGAGGTTACCGCCCCATCCTGGTAAGCGTAATTCAGGTGGAAGTTCCAGTCGCCGTAGTTGCTGAAAATCCGGTAATTCAGGGCCGCCGTCCAGGAGCTTTCCGGCGCATAGGAGATTTCGGGAACTACATGTGTGATCTGCACCTCGCCGGTGGCGGTCAGTGTTTCGATGGTGTCGACCCCCATTTCCGTATCCAGGTAGCCGTAGGACAGGCTCAACTCCAGGTTCTCCAGCAGCAGTGCGGTGAGGTCCATTTCCAGACCGGCGATTTCGTTCTCGTCGATAGGGGTGAAATCCCGGTCACCGGCGGTTGCCCCGGTTTGCACACTGGCCTGAAAACCATCGACTTCCATGTAGAAGGCGGCGGCGTTGAAGGACAGGCGTGAGTCCAGGAACAGGCCCTTCAAGCCCAGTTCCCAAGCGGTGATCTCCTCTTCATCGAAACCGTTGCCGAAGGCGGTGGGGTTGGCCGAACGCTGCGAGGTGCCGCCCGACTTGTAGCCGGTCACCACTTTGGCGTAAACATTCACGTCTTCCGTGGCGTCGAAGGCAACTGTAAAGGAAGGATTGAAATTCTCGAATTCCTTGTCGTAGTTGGCGCCCTGCACCGTGGCGTTAGCGGCGGGGGGGCAGGCCGTTCCCGCGAAATAGAAGTCGGTGCAATTTTGCAGCGTGTATCCGCCCAGTGCGGCAAAGGTCTCGGAGTTTTCATTGATGCGGAAGGCCTGACGCTGGTCTTCGGAATAACGTGCTCCAAGGGTAAAGTGCCAGCGATGTGCGGATGCCGGAGTAAATGTGAACTGGCCGAACACCGCCAGGGACTCGTTTTCGGAAGAGGTGAAGTCATTGGGATTGCGAGGGCCCAATACGGAAAAACCGTCCGCCATCTGCTCAGATTCATCCTCGTAGTAGTAGAGGCCCGCCACATATTCCAGTCGCCCGTCGATGGCAGAGCCGAGGAACTGGAATTCCTGGGTCAACTGCTCGAAATCGGTCCAGCGTTCACTGGAACTGGCGGGACTGCCGCTGAAGTCGGGAAGGAAGGTAATCCCTACTGTTGGCGTGCCATCGTGGAATACATTGGAGTCGACCTCCCGGTAGCCGGTTATCGACTTGATTTCAAGCGTATCGCTCAGCACCCAACTCAGTGTCAGGTTGTGGCCGAACACTTCCACGGTGCTGTCACCCAGTGGACGAGATGAGGTGGCCTCGGACGGCCGGCCCGGAGTGGGTTCGGTGCTGAATGCCGCCAGACCGAAGGGATTGACAGCGCCGTGGATAAACTCCAGGCGGCTGGTGTCTTCCAACTCGGACTTGTCATAACCGTAGTCCAGCATGAGCTTGTCGGTAACCGGGTAACTCAGGTCGATGCGCCAGGCCTGGCGATCCTCAATGGCCCAGTCAGGGCCTTCTCCGAGATTTTGGATGAGCCCGTCGCGCTTGGATTGCAAGTAGGCCAACTTGATGCCGGCCTTGCCGTTGAGAGGAATATTCAATGAGGTTCTCGACTTGAGCAGATCGTAATCCCCGGCCGTGATCAACTGCCGGAAGCCCCATTCTTCCGTATCTGGCCGCTGACTGATCATGTTGACGGCTCCGCCGGTGGCGTTGCGTCCGTACAGGGTGCCCTGCGGGCCGCGCAACACTTCGATGCGTTCCAGCGCCACGGTTTCGATACCCGAGCCGATCGAGGTGCCCACATACACCCCGTCCACATACAGCGCCACTGAAGGGTCCTGGGTCAACTGCACATCGTTCTGACCAATGCCGCGGATGAACAGGCGCACCGTGGTTGGGTCATTGTTGAAAGAGTTGAGGAACAGGTTGGGCACATTGACGCCGATGTCTTCCAGTTCATCGATACCCATGACCTCGAGTTTCTGGAGGTTGAATGCCGACACCGAGATGGGTACATCCTGCAGGCTTTGCTCACGTTTCTGGGCGGTGACGATGACTTCTTCCAGCGCGAGGGCGCCATCCTGGGCCCAGCCGGCCCCGGTCAGGCCTAGCAGCGAACAGCCTAACAGGGCGGCGGCAACGCGATTCAGGGGTGGAACATGGTTATCATTAGACATAACAGAGCTCCTGAATGAACAAAATGTAAAAGTGACCGCCCGCTCTCCCGCAGGCATGGCGCACACGGTTATCAAGAAACTGCACAATAATAGGCATTTCCAAAGCTGAGAAGTAAATAACCAGATTATCTTTACTAGTACACAAAATTGAGCCACCTCTACCAGCCACAAGGTTGCGCCAGCACGTCAGCACCGCCACGGCGGGAGATGCGGCGGCCGCAACAGGAAGTGGCGCCATGTGCCAGGAGGTTGCAATATGCGGGTTTAGGGCGGTAGTTCGCCTATTGAAACCGCGCGCCCGTTATCCCTCGCCTATACTGAAGAGCCAGCACAGGGAGCAGGAAAATGCCAATCAGCGCCATGGATGAGACTCTGGCTCATCAGACCCCGGAAACCTTTGATCAGGTCGGCACCAGCGACCGCAATTTCTACGACCGCTACTACTTCAACCTGCACTCAAAATCCGCGGAATTGTTTATGGTTATCGGCATCGGCCAGTATCCCAATCTGGGTACTACCGATGCCTTCGCCTGTATCGTCCATCGGGGCAGGCAGCAGGTACTGCGTTGTTCCCGTGAACTCGGAGTGGACCGGTCTGATACCACGGTGGGGCCATTCGGGGTTGAGTTGCTGGAAGCGCTGAAGAGTCTGCGTTTTTACTGTGAAGACAACGAACATGATATTTCCTTTGACCTGACTTTCGTGGGGAGCGGTCCGGCGGTGGAGGAGCCTCGCACGGTGCTGCGCAAGGGTCCCCGTATCAGTATGGATACCTCCCGCTATACGCAGATGGGCCGCTGGCAGGGACGGATCAATCTCAAGGGCCATCAGATTGACGTGAACCCTGCAGAGTATCTGGGTATCCGCGACCACTCCTGGGGCATTCGGCCGGTGGGTGAGCCTGAGCCGATGGGAATCAACGTGAATGAGTACCTCAATAACTACGGTTTTTTCCACATCTTCGTGCCCATGCAGTTCGAGGATTTTCAGTTGAAGGTTTTTCTCGAAGAGAATGCCGACGGCAGCCTTATCGTGGAAGAGTGCATCAAGGTGGACAGCTTTGAGCGGGGCGGCAAGGTGCATCAACTCGGCAAGCCCCGCCACAACATCAAGTATGTGAGCGGCTCCCGAGAATTTGAATCCGCGGAATTGTTTTTCGATGATGAGAACGGTAATCCCATCGTGGTGATGTGCGAGGCAATCAACTGCGCCTGCCTGGCGGCCGGAACCGGCTATGTGGCCAGTGAGTCCTGGACCCACGGCGCCTACCAGGGTCCGCTGAAGTTGGAGTCAGTGGAATTTGATGTCAGTACCCCTTCCGCTCGCGCCGGACAGGGGCCTCTTTACGAGCATGTGGTGCGCTTTGAGCTGAACACCGGTGAAGTCACTTGGGGCATGTTTGAAAATATCAGCATCGGGCATCATCTACCCTACGGTTTTGACTCCTTCGAGGCCGTGGCGCCCTGACAGCGCGGGACAACCGGTGTTTCCAACAGGGAAAACCGATAGCCCGCACAATGCACCAGTAGATGCGATGATTGCGCAGAAACTTCCCGCGGAACACTGGTGCGGCTTCCCTCCTGGTCTGAACGCCGCAGTATTCATGATACAAATAACAAACATCTATTCTATATAGTTAATTTATAGTCACAGACTTTCTACACTGTCGCCGTTACCAGTTTCTGGGGAAATACCGTGAGCGCGTATCAGCAGGAAATTGAATCGGCCAGCCAGTTGATCGAGGCCAACCGGACCACCTGGTCCAGCATAAATGCTGAACATGTGGCGCGCATGCGTTTGCAAAACCGTTTCAAAACCGGTCTCGATATCGCCCAATACACCGCGGACATCGTGCGCGCGGACATGGCCGCCTACGATGCTGACAACAGCAAATATACCCAATCGCTGGGTTGCTGGCACGGTTTTGTCGCCCAGCAGGTGATGATGGCGATCAAGCGCTATCAAGGGAATACCAGCCGCCGCTATATCTACCTGAGTGGCTGGATGGTGGCCGCCCTGCGTTCCCGGTTCGGGCCCTTACCCGATCAGAGTATGCACGAGAAGACCACAGTGCCGGACTTGATTGAGGAAATTTATACCTTCCTCAAACAGGCGGATGCACGGGAATTACACCACCTGTTCGCGGAGCTGGACCGGGCGCGCGGCAATGGCGCCGACCGCGTCGCTGTGGAACGGAAAATCGACGACTTTCAGACCCATGTTGTACCGATGATTGCCGACATCGACGCCGGGTTCGGTAACGAGGAAGCCACGTACCTGCTGGCAAAAAGGATGATTGAAGCGGGCGCCTGCGCCATCCAGATTGAAAACCAGGTGTCTGACGCCAAGCAGTGTGGCCACCAGGCGGGCAAGGTCACCGTGCCCCACGAAGACTTTTTATCGAAGATTCACGCGATTCGCTACGCCTTCCTGGAACTGGGCATAGACAATGGCATCATCGTGGCCCGCACCGACAGTTTGGGCGCCAACCTGACCCAGAAGGTACCGGTGTCGCGGCGGCCGGGTGACCTGGCCAGTCAGTACATCGACTGCCTGGAAACCACCCCGGTGCATGACCTTGGGGAACTGAATGACGGTGATATCACTGTCCATCAGCAGGGCAAAATCGTCAAGCCGGCCCGGCTGGAAAACGGACTCTATGCCTTCCGCCCGGACACGGCGGTGGAGCGCGTGGTGCTGGACTGTGTGACCAGCCTGCAACACGGCGCCGACCTGTTGTGGATTGAAACCGAAAAGCCCAGCGTCAGCCAGATTGCCGCCATGGTGGCCGAGATTCGCAAGAGCGTACCCAGTGCCAAGCTGGTCTACAACAACTCACCCAGTTTCAACTGGACTCTCGCCTTTCGCGAGCAGGTTCGTGCTGAATGGGTCAAGGCCGGCAGGGATGTCTCCGCTTATCCGGACCCGGCGGTGCTACCCAAGGGCTTGATGGCGGCCGAGTTCGACAGCTCCGAACTGGCCGCTGAAGCGGATGCATTGGTGCAGAGGTTTCAACAGGAGGCCTCCCATCGAGCGGGCATTTTTCATCACTTGATCACTTTACCCACGTATCACACCGCTGCCCTGAGCACCGATGTGTTGGCGGAGGGCTATTTTGGCGATTTGGGTATGCTGGCGTATGTGCGCGATGTACAGCGCCGGGAAATTCGCCGCGAGCAGGCTTCCGTGAAACATCAGGACCTGGCCGGCAGCGCTATTGGCGATGAACACAAGGAGTACTTTGCCGGGGAGAATGCGTTACTGGCCGGCGGCGCCGATAACACCATGAACCAGTTCTAGCCCGCATATCTCACCAACCTCCTGCTGTGGCCGCCGCATCACTCGCCGTGGCGGGGCGTACTCCTCCAAGCCGCTTCGACATAGTGTCAACTATGCCTT
>JAPOQD010000160.1 GCA_026710905.1 Halieaceae bacterium | reverse complement strand
GCCTCGTGCCCCGGTGCGCCCCCGCCCCGGCCCGATACCCCCCGGGCTCGGGCGGCTTCCAACTGCGTTTTGCGCATTACCAGTTCAGAAGCCGCCTCGCCGGCCTCGCCGAGCCGGCTCCAGTCCACCAGGGCCTGCTCCGAACGGGCGTTTTCCTGGGCTTGCGCCTGCAGGGCATCCATCAACTGGGCTTCGGCAATCTTTACATCCGCCTGGTAATCACGGGGGTCAATGGTGACCAGGACCTCGCCCTCGGTGAAGAATCCTCCGGGTTTGAAGTTGGGCTGCACCGCAACGATCTGGCCACTCACCTGGGCCACCAGGGCGCTTTGCGTACGCGGCTGCACGGTGCCGTAACTTTCGATCTGAATCTGGTAGTCCCGAGGCGAAACGGAGCGCACCTCGACCAGGGTTTGCGGTTCATTGGACCGGCCCTGGTGCTCCATGGCCGGTGGGTTGGACACCAACACAAAGCCCACTGCGAACAGGGCGCCGAGGATGGCGAATGGTGCGGCGCGCCGCATGATCATCGCTGCTGCCTCACCTCAGAAATCTCCCCCAAGCGCGAGCGACAGGGCCACCCGGCTTTGCAGTAACTGGTTGCGCAACTGCACCACCGCGGTTTGTGCATCAAACGCGCGCCGTTGCGACTCCAGTACGGTGGTGTAACTGATCAGGCCGCGCTGGTATTGATCGAGGGCCAGTTCCAGCGCGGCCTCCGCATTGTCTCTGGCATTGCGCAACGCCAGCACACGGACTTCAAGAGTAAGCGCCCGGCTGAGTTCGTTCTCCACTTCGGCGAATGCGTTGTATACCGCTTCCAGGTAACGATGTTCCGCCTGCTCTACCCGCAACCTCGCCTGCTCATGCAGGGCTTGCAGCCGCCCGCCCTGAAACAGCGGCTGGGCCAGGCTTGCGGCCGTGGTCCAGGCCAGCGCACCGCCGTCGAGCAGTTGCCGGAAGGCGCTGTTGTTGTCGCTGACCACGGCGCGCAGGTTGAAATCGGGAAAGCGATTCTTGTGCGCCACGGCCAGCCCTGCATCGGCGGCCAGCAGTTCCAGCCAGGATTGCCTGAGATCCGGCCGGCGGCGCAGCAAATCGGCCGGCGCCCCGGCACCGCCGGCGGGTACGTATTCCGGCAGGGCGTGGTCGAGTTGGAGTCGTCCGTCCGGGTAGTCGGCGAGCAGTAATTCGAGGGTGGTGACAGCCTGCATGCTCTGTTGCCGCTGGCTGGCGACATTGGCCCGTTCCTGTTCCACGGTATTGCGCGCCAGGTAGACATCCAGGGCCGGGTTCAGACCGCTGCGGTAAGCGCTTTCGATCACATCCTGAAACTGCAGGAGGTTGGCCAGGCGCTGCTCGAACAACTCCAGCAACTGCATGGCCGCCTGGGCATCGAAACCCGCACTTACTACCTGTGCGGTCAGCCGGTGTTCGGCGTCCTGATAGCCGGCCTGCGCGGCGCCGAGGGCGAGCACCGCTTCCCGCTCTGCGTCGCCGAGCTTACCCCACAAATCCAGGGGAAAATCGAGAGCGGCGCCCAACTCGAATTGTTCGGTAACCGATAGCGCCGCCTGGGTGCGTCCACGCTGTCCGGTCAGCGTCAGGTCCAGACCAGGCAGCCTCTGGGCGCGGGCCAGATCAGCCTGTTTGCGGGCGTTTTCCAGTAGAATCCGCTGTTGCGCCAGGGCGTGGTTTTCGGCAATGGCACGATCCACCAGGGCGGACAGGTAGGGCGCCTTGAAGGCCGCCAGCCAGTGCGCCGTCACCGGGCCTTGCGCCGGCCGCTGCCAGGCGGCAGGCAAATCGGGTAGCTGCGCCGGTTGCCGTGGTTCGCCAACACAGCCTCCCAGAAACAGCAGGGCGATCAGGGCTGGCAATACGCTATTGGCGATCAAGTTCATGTTGGGCTTGGTCATCGTTGTCGGGGTGGATTCCACCAAGTGAGATGGTTGCCCCACCGGGCCGGTTCTGTTCCTGCCTGGGCCGCAGACAGTATAGCTTTACTCTATACGAAAAACGCCGGCAATTCTGTCGCCCGTAACCCGGATATCTCACCAACGTTCGTCGCGAGGGCGCCACAGCGAGTGATGCGGCGCCCGCAGTAGAAAGTTGGTGAGATATGCGGGGTAAGCCCGCTCAAACGCGCTGCGGGGCGGAGGTCTTGCGCTGCTTCGGTAGCACGAGCCGATGCTGGTATGATGCGCGGCATTCCTTTGAGGAGGCTTGCCGTGCGAACATTTCTCGGAAAAATCGGCGCAGTACTGACCTGGCTGCGGGTCTGGACCTTAAACCTGCTGACCCTGGCAGTGTTGGTCGCCCTGGTGGCGGCGTTGGTGGAACAGAGGCCGGAACGGGTTGAGGTTGAGGGCAAGGTGTTGATCCTGGCGCCGGAAGGCCGGATTGTGGACCAGCAGGTATATCCCAGCGAGTTTAGCTTTGAGCTGCCCAAACCCGGGTTGCTGCAGACCCGGGATCTGGTCAGCTTGATCCGTGGTGCTGCAGGCGACGAGCGGCTCAGCGCGGTATTGTTGGATTTCAGTGGCGCCAGCTTTCCCGGTGTCGGCACGGCGCTGAAGATTGCCGACGAACTGGCTGCCCTGCGCGAGTCGGGCAAACCGGTGATCGCCTATAGTGAGCGCTTGACAACCCTGCCTTACCTGATGGCGGCGCAGGCCAATGAAGTCTACGCGCACCCCTCGGGCGTGGTGTCGATTTCCGGCCTCGGTGGCTTCCGGGAGTACACCCGCGAGCTGACCGACAAGCTGAAAATCACCCTGCACAACTACTCCCAGGGCGAGTACAAATCCGCGGTGGAAGGCCGGACCAGGAATGACATGTCCGCGCCGGACCGCCGCCAGCGCGAGGCGCTATATGGCCCGCTCTGGGCCGAATTGAAATCGAGAATGGCAGCGGCCAGGGGCCTGGAACCGGAACTCTTGCAGAACATGGCCGACCGTTACCCGGCGGCGTTGTACACCGAGGCCGGTTACGACAGCCTGGCCTATGCTGAACAGCAGGGACTGATCGATGGCGCCAGGAGTTATCCCCAGTTACGCGCAGAGATGATCGAACGCTTCGGCAAGTCCGAGCAGAAGGACCGGGAGACTTTCCCGCAGATCAGCGCCGAGGCGTATTTCGCCCAGTTGAAGCCCGGCTCAACTGAGCACGGGGATGCGGTCGCGGTGGTATTTTTGCAGGGCCAGATTCAAGAGGGGCCGATGGGCCCCGGGACCGCTGGCGCCGATGATCTGGCGCCGTTGATTCGGCGGGCCGCCGAACACCCGGATACCCGCGCCCTGGTGTTACGGGTCAATAGTCCCGGCGGCTCGATTATCGCCAGTGAGCAGATTCGCGACGAGATGGTGGCGGCGCGCGGTCGCGGCCTGCCGGTGTACGTATCCATGGGAGATGTGGCGGCCTCGGGCGGGGTCTGGGTGAGCACGCCGGCCGACCGTATCTACGCCGAGCCCTCGACCCTGACCGGCTCCATCGGTGTCGCCATTGTCTTTCCGACCCTGGAAAACGTATTCGACCATGCCGGTATTCATTTCGACGGAGTAACTACCTCGAAGTACGCCGGATGGGGAATAAACCAGGGCGTGGATGCGCAACTCGATGCCATTTTCTCGCGCTGGGCGGGCAGCGCCTACCAGCGTTTTATCGATCATGTGGCAGCCGGCCGCGACAGTGACCAGGACTATATTCGCTCGATTGCCGGGGGCCGTGTCTGGCTGGCGCCCGAGGCCCTGAAACTGGGTTTGATCGATGCGCTGGGCGGGATTGAGCAAACCATTGCCGCTGCCGCCAGCGCGGCGGACCTGAAGGACTACCGGGTCAACTATGTCCTGCAGGAACCCACTCTCGGCATGCAGTTGGTACGGCAGTTCGGCGCCGGCATGGGCCTGGAAGCCTCCTCGTCCTACGGCCGCTTTGCCTCGCGCATGAATGGTCTTATGGCCATGCTGGATGATATCAGCCGACCCACTGCCACCGTTCTTTGCACCCTTTGCCTGGTGGATATGCCATAACGGAATGTAAAAAGGGGTCAGACCCCTTTTTAGGTCCGGGAGTCACTGACTCTGACCCCTTTGATACACCAGCTCGGGGCGGCAGTCGGGATATAGCTCGTCCAGCGGCACAGAGCGGCCATCCTGCTGCACGATACGGCAGTGAAAACGCTTCAGCCGCCGCGGTTCCGGAACCCCGCAGGAGTGCGCTATCACGCCCACTTCCTTGCACATGCCCTGTGCGTAGCGTTGCACTCGTTCGGCTTTGTCTACCGGGTCCAGCCCGCGTTGCAGGCTTTTGTCGTGGGTGGTGATGCCGGTTGGGCAGGTGTTCTTGTTGCACTGGAGGGCCTGAATGCAGCCAAGTGCGAACATGTAGCCTCGCGCTGAGGCCACGAAATCCGCGCCCGCGCACAGCGCCCAGGCGACTTCTCCCGGAGTGATGAGCTTGCCGCTGGCGATGACCTTGATGCGGTCGCGCAGCCCATGGCGAGTGAGGATGTCGACCACCAACGGCAGACTTTCCTTGATCGGCAGCCCCATGTAATCCATCAGGCTCATCGGCGCCGCGCCGGTGCCGCCATCGGCGCTGTCGACGGTGATAAAGTCCGGTGCGCTTTGTTCTCCCCGCACTTTGACCTCCTGGCACAGTCTGTCGATCCAGCCGTAAGCGCCGATCACCGTTTTGAAGCCCACCGGTTTGCCGGTGACACCGCGCACCGTTTCAATGAAGTCGAGCAGTTCCTGTTCCGAGTCGATATCCGGATGCCGGTTCGGGCTGATGGAGTCCTGACCTGCGGCAATATTGCGGATTCCGGCGATTTCCCCGGTAACCTTGCCCCCCGGGAGGATACCGCCTTTGCCGGGCTTGGCTCCCTGTGAGAGTTTGACTTCGAACATTTTGACCTTGTCGTGGGCGGCGATCTCGGCCAGGTGCTGTTCCGACAAGACCCCGAGGTCGTCCCGCACCCCATACTTCGCGGTGCCGATTTGAAATACCAGGTCGGCCCCGCCCTCCAGGTGCCAGGGTGACAAGCCCCCTTCGCCGGTATTCATCCACACGCCGGCCATGCGCGCGCCATTTGACAGGGCCAACACCGCCGGGCGGGAAACGGCGCCGTAACTCATCCCGGAAATGTTGAACAGGGACGCTGTGGTGTAGGGGTTGCCGCAGTGGGGGCCAATGGTGACCGGGCTGGTCTCGACCGCGTCCCGCTCCAGGGTCGGGTAGGGACAGTTGACGAAGATGACGGTGCCACGCGGTTTCAGGTCCCGGGTCGAACCGAAGGCGATGGTATTGTCCACCCCCTTCGCGGCCCGATAGACCCAACTCCGCTCGGCCCGGTTGAAGGGCATTTCCTCCCGGTCCATGGCGAAGAAATACTGGCGAAAGAATTCGCCCATATGTTCGAACCAGTAGCGGAAACGACCGATAACCGGAAAGTTACGGCGCACCGCATGTTTGGTCTGGGATCGATCGATAACGTAAAAGACAGCTACGGCGATAAAACCGATGCCCAGCAACAGGACAAAAAGCTGGGCCAGGAATTCAACGACACTAAACATATCTTCAGTCCTCGCTTGCGCCTAAAAAGCGCCAAAAACCCTTTTTTACAGCGCGGCAATAATACCAACCGCAGCGGCTTTTTGGCATCCCGGCGCCGTGAAACGCACTATACTATTGGCGAAGTCAAAGATTTGCCTCCCATGTTTACAGTACAGACACTGCGCAACTCCCAGTGGTTCCTGGTTTTTCTGGGTGGCCTGGTAGCGCTGACCCCACTGTCCATCGATGCCTATCTGCCGGCCATGCCGGATATGGCGGGGCATTTCGCCACCGATATTACCGCTGTCAACCTGACCCTGACCTTGTATGTGTTGGGCAGCGCGGCAGGGCAGTTTTTAGGCGGCGCCCTGTCCGACCACCTGGGACGGCGGCCGCTGGGCTTGCTCGGCCTGCTGGTTTTCGTGCTGGCTTCCCTGCTGATTACGCTGGCCACCAGTATTCAACAAGTGTGGCTGTTACGGGTGCTGCAAGCCCTGGGCGGTGGTGCGGCTTCGGTGATTTGCATGGCCCAGGTCAGGGACACCTTCTCTGCGGAAGAAGTGCCCGTAAAGATTGCCAATATTATCCTGATCATGCTGCTCGCCCCTATGTTGGCGCCGCTGATCGGTGCTGTGCTGCTGCAACTGGGATGGGAGTCCATATTCCTGTTCCTCGCGCTCTACGCGGGATTTTTTCTGCTCATCTATTTTTTCGGGATTCCGGAAACCAGGGCCGAGCATGGCGGACAACCCCGAAAGTTGAGCTGGCGCTCCCTGGGCGCAGGCTATCTGGCGGTGTTGCGGCAGCGGCGCAACGGCCGCCGCATCGCCCTGCGGCTCATCCTGTTCAGCGTCTGCACCTCCGGCATTTTCATGAGTTACCTGACCAACGCCGCCTTTATCTATATGCAGTATTTCGGATTGAATGAGTTCGAATTTTCCGCCTTGTTCGCCGCCGGCACCCTGGCCATGATGGCCGGTAATCGGGCGGCGGTTCGGTTGCTGAAGAGGCTACCGCCAGCGCGGGTATTATCCCTGGTTAACGGCTTGCATATCGCCGCCTTGACGCTGGGGCTGGCCTGCGTCCTACTGCTGGACAGCCCGTGGGTGAGCATGGCCAGTTTGTTCCTTATCGTGGGCATCAGCGGTGCGGTTTCGCCTACCGCGTCTGGTTTCTATATGAGCCTGTTCATGGAAAATTCCGGCACGGCGGCCTCACTCAAGACCACGTTGATGTTTAGCTTCGGCTCCTTGATCGGAGCATCGGCCGCGCTGCTGTCGGCAGGAGAGCTGCTGCCCATCTTCGCAGTCATGCTGGCGGCGGGATGCCTGGGGCGCCTGGTATTGCCGAAGCCGCACACACTGTGAAGGAGTGACCGGCCTGCGGCTGCAACAGAAGCCTGGTGAAAAACGCGGGCCGGGCATTGCGACTACAAACTACTGTAACAGGGAGATAATCCACCATGAGTGATGTAATCCGTTTCGAATTGCACGACGGCGTCGGCGTCATTACCTTCAACCGGCCAGATACCCTGAACACGTTCACAGCGCCGATGATGGAGGGGCTGGGGGAGGCTTACCAACGCTGCGACCAGGACGACGATGTGCGCGTGGTGGTGGTTACCGGCGCGGGCCAGGCATTTTGCGCCGGCGCCGACATGAGCGGCGGCGGCGAGACCTTCGCAGCCTCCAACAGCCCCGGGGATTTCAGTTCCTGCCCCCTGAGTTTTCAGGCCTGGGATGTGCGCAAACCGGTAATTGCCGCCTGTAATGGCCACGCCATCGGCGTTGGGCTGGGAATCGCCCTGCAAGCCGACATGCGTATCTTCGCCAGGGAAGGCAAATACGGCCTGTTGC
>JAPOQD010000200.1 GCA_026710905.1 Halieaceae bacterium | reverse complement strand
CCACCTTCAGCCCGTGGGCCTTGGCGTAGGCAACCGTGGTCTGGCATTCCGCCTCACAGGCGCGAAGGTGGCGCAGCCACTGACGCTGACTGCCGGTCAGTGGCAAAGTAGTGTCGGGCCGGGTCATGGCGCTGCTCCTTATCGATAAGAACAGACAGCATGCAGGGAATTGGCCAGATTGGGGAGAGTGGGGTTAATTTTGCGCTTACGGTCAGTCGTACAGTTTCTGAGGAATGCTCCTGTTTATAGCCATGGAAAATTATGTGGACGAACCAAAGCGATCAAACAACCCATTGAAATTAAAGAGAATTTTTGTATCGAGTGAATCATATCTGACACAACAAACATTTCGCACACAATTATTTCAAGAAGAATAAAAACCATTTATATTCAATAAGTTAGCTATAATATTGAAGCGCAGAATTCTACCTGCTATCCTCCGGGATAGAAGATGAGAGGGTCGCTACTTTGGACGAACAGCAAAACGATGCAAATTTGACCGATGGGGATCTTCCTTTGGACAGCGTAGCGCTCATGCGACTGGTTGAAGAAGTGGAAAGTCAAGAAGTAACACCTTCAAACGTCTATAACCGCACCCACAATAGACATAATCGGTGAGCGCATTCGAATCTGGCCAGCCACATCGGCTGGACACAGTTCTCTTGAAGGTTGCGAGCCGTTGTAATCTCGATTGCTCATACTGTTACGTATATCACATGGGTGATGAAGCGTGGCGTGCTCAGCCCAAGTTAATGTCGCCGCTGGTGATCGAAAAACTCGCCGAAGCGCTCAGTGAGCAGTACCGTCTCCAGAAAATTCCTTTCAGCGTCGTTCTTCACGGAGGCGAGCCACTCCTGCTTGGCGCCAAGCGGCTGAAGGCGCTGTGCGCACGGCTTCGCGAGGCGCTGCCTCATGCTTGTGGTATTCATCTTCAGACCAATGGCTTACTGCTTACGGATGAAATCATTGACCTCCTGGTTCAGTTTGATGTTGGTGTCTCTGTCAGTATTGATGGCCCTGAGAATGTCCATGACCGTTTCCGTAAAGATCATAAAATGAGGGGGTCATTTTCGCGCGTCGAGGCGGGTATCTCCCGGCTAGTAGGGCGCAGCGATGCCCGTCCACTCTTCTGTGGTGTACTTTGCGTGATCGACCCCGAAAGTGATCCAGCGGACGTGTATGCCGCGCTCAAGGCAACGGGCGCCCCGAGTCTCGATTTTCTTGTCCGCGATGGAAACTGGGATCAACTCCCTTTTGGAAAGGCCAGTTCAAGTTCGACAGAGTATGGGGAGTGGCTTTCGCGTCTCCTGGAGATATACCTTGGAGACCCTAAGCCGCCTCGCGTCCGCATTTTAGATGACATGCTGCGCCTGCTTCTTGGCGGACATGCCCAGAAAGAGGGTGTCGGCACGACTGACTATGGCATTGTCGTTATCGAGCCGGACGGAAGCATATGCAAGAATGACACTTTGAAAGTTGCCTATCCTTCTGCCGACCAATTCGAGTATTCGTGGTCCGTGGTCCGGGATAGTCTTTCGAATTTCCTGGAAAGCGAGACCTTCGATGGCTATTACAGTCAGCAGCGGCCAGTCTCGCAAATCTGCGCTACTTGTCCAGACTTGGCCATTTGTGGGGGCGGAATGGTCGCTCATCGATGGAGCGCCAAACGCGGCTTCGACAACCCAACCATTTTTTGTGCTGATCAGCGCCACGTCATTGCTAAAATGCGTAGCGTTGTGTCATGTTTGAAAGCTGAAGCAGTCTGAAGTAAGGGAGTTAGTGATGCTGAAATCACCCGCAATTGCGCCTGCACTAGAGTTCGAAGAGAACACACTTGAACTTGACTTAACCGACAACGTGGTTCTGAAACGCCTGATTGAAGAGGTGCGCGAAGAAGACACTCCAGTAGAGCGGACCACAGCGTACAACCGGACCTATCACCGGCATAACCGTTAACGGGGCCTATGACTTCGGTGGCAGGCTCCAGCTCTTCACTGCGAATAAGTGAACATGCTGAGAAGCCTTTCCGTTACTTTTTGGCAGATCAATGTCTGGATATTGCAACTGAGCGGGCTCTTCTCGTTTGGTTCGAATCGGATGCGCCTTGGCGCCTTGTAGAGAAGGATTTCTACGAACAATATGAATTCAGCCTATTGGATGCGCCCTTGCCGGCATCGTTGAACTCGTTTATGTCATCAGGTTCTCTCACCGCTTTGCGCACGGCAGTAGAGAATGCCTTTCAGCGCCAGTTAACCGACAAAATCGGCCTGGTTGCACATAAGTTGACGCCAGGCCAGCGCATCGCAATCCATAACGACCATCTGACTGGAGCAGAATCTCACCGGCTCACGATACAAATCAATCGCGGGCTCAACGACGAAGAAGGTGGTTTCTTCATGCTGTTCAATAGTTTCGATGCAAACGATGTGCACCGAGTGTTGCGTCCACGCAGCGGAAGCGCCATTGGATTTGAGATCAGCCCCGCTTCACACCATGCCGTTTCACGTCTCTATGGCGGGGTGCGCTATTCGCTGATTTATTCTTTCCATGCCGTTTGCCACGACACCGTTGGTTGAGGGCTTCATCTCTGAGGCAATAAGGGGACGCGCAAGTTTTTGGGTCCCCGGATTAGCCCAATTGCTTGCACAGCGCTTTTGGCAGTGCCGTGGCCGCGCATTCGACGTGACAACATACGGTAGTCTGAGGTGGCTGCGCTCCGACCCTCTCGGACTCCGGGTGGAGGTGTCCGCCATCGACATAGTGGGGGCAGACCCAATTGTGATCGAAGCATTGCCATTACAGACCCGGCAAGGCTACAAGGCGATTGGCCTTGATCTGCTGACTGAAGCTCCTACAACTGAAGACATCGTGCTGTTCCAGGATGCCTTCACCTTGCTCAAGGCAGGCTCGGGACTTTCTGACGCTGTCGTTGCCTTGGTGCGCTCAGTTCATCTTCTGGCGGGGTCAGGGAATGGTTACGATACCAGCCATTCAGAACCAAATCTTCCTTGCTCGATTTTTGTGTCGGTTCCGACCGGGCAGCAGTACGCTGAGTTTCGTCTTGCCGAATCGATTCTCCATGAGGCCATGCATCTTCAATTGACGATGTTGGAAAAAGAGGCGCCGTTGCTTTGTAACACCTCAGCAACAGGCTACTCACCCTGGCAGCAGACCGTACGGCCAGTCAAGGGACTTCTCCATGGGCTGTTCGTCTTCAGCGTCATTAATCAATGGCTGGCGGAACTCAGGGCAGGCGGTGTGTTAGGAGAGGAGGGGCACATATACATCGCCAGACGACGCGCTCAGATTGCGGAGGAGGTCGCAATGGTGTCCGAACTCAGTGTCTACCCTGCATTGACTGAATTCGGTCGAACGTTTGCGGACTGGTTAATTGGAACACGGTCTTAGGTAACTCCAGCCTCGGAAAGGTCATCGGACAAAAAATCTGACATCATCGCGCTGAATCTGAATTCTGGCCGTACCGCCCCACCGAGAAGTCCCCGAGCCGCAGCAAGCTCGTTACGCTGATCTTCGCCATCATGATTCGCAAACAATCTAACGATGTCGCGAAGCGCCCGTAGAGGTTTCAACAATTCCAGCCGCTCCTCTGTCAGGGAGAGGCGGTTCAATCCAACAATCTCAATCGTGGATTTGCCAGCGTTGGACTTACCAAGGGCTATCTCTTGGCGGAAATGGATATGATCGCGCGGATTCTCAGGGCCACCTGGACATAGAATCAGTGGTGCTTCCGCAGCCAAATCCCCTAAATGGTTGCGTACGCGCGCCTCCGGGTCTCGCAACGGGAAGTAGTTTCTCTTGTGGGAGCGGTTGCAATCCTGACAACTGTAAAAGAGATTATCCCAGTCATAGGCTAACCAATAGTAGCCAGGATATATTTTCGGCATACCGTGTCCCTGCTGTGAATAATGTTTCGGTCGATAATGCTCTACATCCCCCGCTGCATTCGCCTCAAAAACGCCTTCACAGAAACAACATTTCCCATGGTGCGCTTCACGCAATCTATTTTTGACGCTTTCATGACCATATATATTGGATTTGAAGTCGAACTTCTTTTCACCACTATTATAAAAGTCGGCATCAATTTTGAAGTCGTTGCAGTAACTGCTAGTCAGCGGTTTTCCATCAGATAGCTTTTCCGGCGCAGCCGGTTTCTCGATGAGAATCATGAATTTTCCGGTTGCAACTCAAGAAGACAGAAGTGCTGCCGCTTTACGCACTATTTCCATAGCCAACCGATCTTCGTCTAACTCGGCGGTCGGCAAGCCGAGCACAAGTGAGTCCAGCTTGGCAAGTTCGTTTTGCTCATCTTCCGTCAGATCCCCCTTTTGGACGAGAGCAATTCGGCGTTTCATAGCATTCTCGACCTCGACTGGCCGAGCGGATTCGAAGTTAAATAGGCCACTAGTGAGAATTTGATCCAGGCGCCACGTCTTAACAACGTTTGGTTCGCTTTCGATAACCGTCTGGCCGTCGCGCTCGCGGATTACGGCCAAATTGGTATCCAAAGCATCCTGAGCCATAAGGGGACTGTGCGCCGTCGCGATAAATTGCACTGCCGGGAAGTGGCGGATGAGATGCTTCCTGATAGTTCTTTGCCACTGTGGGTGCAGATGCAGGTCGACCTCATCGACGATGACGACCGCCGGCTCCAGCAATGGATTCTTAGAATCTGGGTAGCGGTAAAGCATTCTCCAGGCGATGTCGGCTGTCAATGCCGTAACCGTTTGATAGCCAAGACTCAGTTGTGTGAACTGGACCGGGCCAGATGGCGTATTGACCCAGACCCCACCGTCTTCCTCCTTCGAACCGGGAAGACGTGGCCCACGAATATCGATCTCTTCCGTATTGTTCAATGCCGGGAGTATCTCGGCCAACAACCTTTTGAGGTTGTCCAGTAAGATTCTTTCATTGGAACGGCCTTTCATTCGAAGATAGTCAAGGGTATAAAGTATTTCCTCCGCATCGAAGAGTTCGGCAGCAGTATCAAACAAAGAGGCAGTTGGGCCAATGGTTGACCAATGTTCGAGGTTGCTTGCGCCCATATGGCGGCCAGCCCCGTAGGCGAGCACGAGAGGCTCAACGAGACTAATTTCACCAGCAACCTCTCCACCCGTATGTACATCCTCGATGTTATCCCCCGAACGAGCGATCTTAATAAAGGTTGTAATGGGAACTTTCCCCCGCTGATCTGCTCCATTAAAAGCCTCGCCAGCAATCAGATTCGCGCGAATTTTAGCAATACCCTCCGTGCCTGAACGAGTAAGCCCTTTGAGGACAGCGTTATCTTCTTCTTGAGAGAGTTCAGGTTCTACCGGGTTTGGAGGGGGTCCATCTTCGTGGTCCGGCTCCTCGTTAAAACAGGGACGCATTCGCGTCAGACACTGCAGCAGAGTTGTTTTGCCGACGCCATTATCCCCTAGAATGAGCGTCCACTGCGCTGGCTGGCCCTCGCTGTCAAGAAGATCAAGGAACTGCATTTCACCAAAGGAACGAATATTTTCCAATTCCAGTTTGGTGAAATAAACGGGGATGTTCTTTGATCTCATGCTCATTCCCAGTGGCTCTGCTTTAAAGTCTCTTTCCGTCAATCAATAATAAAGACAATTCCAACGGGTTGCACTGGAATTGAGCCGCCGAACCTGACAACTTGCTACCTCAACTTGTGTAAGGATAATTGCCGCATAAAATTTTCAGGGAAGAAGTAGTGTACCAGGAGGCGGGTTTTCATGGCTTGATGCCGAGCTTTTTATATATATATCGACAAAGCGGAACACTCGTTTCGCAAGCAAAAATGCCAAGCCCGCAAGAGCCGCCCGGCAAGAAAAAGCCAGGCCGGCCCGAAGGCCGAACCTGGCTATGTCTGAAGTACTGTTTCGGTACGCTGGCTACTGAAAGTTGAATTGCACACCAATGGCCGTGGTCGTGCCGTATTCATCATATTGCAGCACGCGGCTGCCCTGCCCCGCATAGTAGTACTCCGGTTCGTCGCCAAGATTGGCGATTTCCGCATACACCTGCCAACTGTCGTTGAACCGATATTTGGCGGTGAAATCCCATTGCAGGTGATCATCGGTGTAGCGGTCATAGCCTTCGCCTTCCAGCGAGTCGATGTAGCTATCCCGATATTTCATGGCAAGACGCAGGTCCAGGCCGTGTTTGTCGTAGCCCAACACGAAGCTGGCGAGGTTCTTCGACTGCTTCGGAAGGTCAATGTCGCGGCCATCGGTTTCCGCCTCGGTATCGACATAGGTGTAGTTCATGGCGACCAGAAATGCGTCCCACGGCGCACCGAGGAAACCGAAGTGTTGCTGATAGTTCAATTCGAGGCCGAGAACATCAGCGTCGTCACCATTCAGGGCAATGATCGCCTCGTCGTAGGTCTTGCCGGCGAAGGCAAAGTCGTCAGTGGTCTGCACAAAGATGAAGTCTTCAATCTGCTTCCAGAAGATACCCGCCGACAGCACACTCAGTTCGGTCGGGTAGTAAGACAGTGACACATCTGCATTCCAGGCGCGGAAAGGATCCAGCGATGGATTGCCAATCTCTATCTCACCCCCGTCGGCGGAGGCCCGGAAGGCGACTTCTTCAACACGCGGCCGCACTACCGAACGATGCATCGAGGCCCGGCCAATAAGACCTTCGTTGAATTCGTAGCGCAGATTGGCGCTTGGAAGCAGATCCGTGTAAGAACTGCTTTCCTGAACCGGGGTGAGGAATACTGTGTCATCCTCCAACACAACACCGTTGACCTCGTCGCCTTCCTCAATGAGTTCGGTGAGGTTTCCCTCGCTTTCGAAGTCGGTATATTCGACTCGCAAGCCCGCTGTCACAACCAGCGGCCCGGAGTCCCACTGCGCCAGACCATAGATAGCCAGCACATCCTCATTGATGACGAAGTCGGCGACGTTCGAATCGATTTCCGAGTCAAGTTCCTCAAATTCAAGGCCAGTGCGATTTGCCAGAATGGTGCGAATGCCGCCTTTCTCGGGAACCGGGTTCATGGGTTGCGGCAGCCCGTATTGGTCAGCGCAGCCTGGGCACGGCACGTCGGACAAGTACCAGGTTCCATCGCCGGACCATAACGCTACCTCTTCGTCCGTCTCCTTTTCCCGGTACCTGGCCTTGGCGCCGAATTGAATTGAGCCGAAGCCAGTCTCCTTGCTGGCATCGACGCGCAGGGAGTACTGCGTGTCTTCATTGACGAATTCTTCGTGGGCGATCTCATCCAGTTCATAGCGGGACGCGTCATACAAGGCGGACTCAAAAAACGATTCAACCACCGGTGTCTTATTATTCGAGTGGTTCAGGGCCAGCACAGGGACGCCTTCACGGATGGGTCCGTCACCGGTTTCGAATTCGGCGACGTATACGGCGCTCACTTGGTCCGGTGTGTCTTCCTTGGCGTAGTTGTAGCCAAAATTGGTTGTTATGGACCAGTCCCCTGCCTGAGTATCGGACCCGAACGAGATGGAAAGGTTTTCGGCGATTTGATCCCGATCCTTGGTGTCGCGTTCCAGTTCCGCCACCCCATACTCGGCATACTCATTACTTACCGTTGCCTCATTGAGGTCGTCGAGACCGAAGGTCAGCCTGTTACGCAGTTCGGTGTCGGTAAACTCGCTGTACAGGGTATACAGATGCAGTGAGGTTGAAGAGGAAACATCGAGGTCCAGATTGAGTACGGCGCCGATCCGCTCGCGGTCCACGGTGTACAGCCTGGGTTGAAACTCTTCAAGGAAGTCCGCGCCGTTATCGGCCTGCTCCCAGCCGTCTGCCTCGTTGTTATCCGCGGCCAACTGCCGGTCATTCCAACTCAAGGCGCCGGCAACGCCAAGCCGCCTGCCGTTACTCAGTTCAAAAATATTGCTGCCGGCGAAGGACATCTTCGGGCTCCACTCTTCGCGCAACTCATTGTAGGAACCCTCGGCCCTGATTTTGACGTATGGCCCCTTGCGGCTGAACGCGCTCAGGGTTCTCACGTTGATGGAACCGCCGATGGCATCGCCATCCATGTCCGGCGTGAGTGTTTTGTGAACTTCAATGCCATCCAGAACATCAGACGGAATCACATCGAGCTGCAGGGCGCGGCGGTCCTCGCCCGCGGTCGCCCGCACGCCATTGATCGAGGTGGAGTTCAGGTCCGGGTCCATGCCGCGAATTACCACATAACGGCCTTCACCCTGGTCATTCTCGACCGAGACGCCGCTGAGACGGCGTACCGACTCGGCCACGTTTTGATCGGGAAACTGACCCATGGCGTCGGTATCCAGCACCGAAACCAGATTGAGTGAAGATCTCTCCTGGTTCAGCGCATTCGCAATCGCCGCCGCCTGGCCGTACACGATTACTTCTTCCATCAATTCAGTGGCGCCGCCGATAGACACCTCACCCAGGTTCAGGCCCGCTTCGGGCACGCTGATTTCGATACGGGTGTCTTCAGCACCAACGTAGGAAATAACCAGCGTGTAGTCCCCCGCCGGCACATTCGACAGCCGGAAGCGGCCACGCTCATCAGAGATTCCGGAACGCGCCAATTCCTCGAGCCTGACGATGGCGCCTGCAAAACTCACGGTCTTGCGCGCATCGGTCACGGCCCCGGTTACGTTGTCCGCCAAAGCTGCCGGTGCGGCCAATCCCCCTGCCCAGAGCAGGAATGAAATGGCCAGCAGGCGATGCCGTAGGTTTGATTTCTCCAGCGCCGGCGTACATTGGCCAGCAAGGATTTTTACTCTGTTCATTACAGGTTCTCCAGCGTTTCCCGGTATCGGGGCAGCATGGCCTATTGAGTAAAATTTTCAAGTGTGAAATAGGTGGAAAATTTGTTCTAAACTGGCTGGGAAATAGGTGGAAAATTTAATATTTACTGGCTATCGGATGCCGTTACCCACCTTGAAATATCTGTTCCAGGATTAAAAAATATGTTTCACTGAACCAGGATTTTCCTCACCACAAGAGCTTCCCGGTATGCTGCAAGCAACGCCCGACGATCTGCCAGCGCTGCGCTCAGAGATTTCCAGCCGCTACCAGGAACTGAGTCCCAGGCTCAAGCAAGTCGCATCGTATGTGCTCGATAATCCAAACGATATCGCACTGGAAACCCTGGCGGTGATCGCCGGCCGCTGCGCCGTGCAGCCATCGACGATCGTTCGCTTCGCCAAGGCGTTCGGCTACCGGGGCGCCAGCGAAATGCAACGCCTGTTTCGCAATGAGATATTGGCCTCGGCGCCAAGCCCCAGTTATTCCGAGCGCATACGTCAGTTCCAGGGGCGCAGCAATGCGGTTGACTGGTCGCGGCCCTACAACGTCATGCGGGAATTCTCTGAAGCCAATATCATCGGGCTTGAGCACCTGCGTGAGGCTGTGAGCGAAGCGGAACTCGACCGCTCCATCGAGTTGATGCAAGGCGCCGACGCCATCTACCTGGCCGGCGTGCGCCGGGCATTCCCGGTAGCCGCATATCTCGCCTATTCACTGAGTCATGTTGAGAAACGGGCTTTCCTGCTCGATGGCGTCGCCGGCATGACCGCCGAACAAAGTGCGATGCTTGGCCCGCGGGACCTGGTGATTGCCGTTTCGTTCAAGCCTTACGCCAAGGAAACGCTCGCTGTCGTTGAAACGGCCTCGGCAAATGGCGCACAACTGATGGTCATTACTGACAACCGCCTCGGTCCGGTCGCAAAAGAGGCTGACCTTTGTTTTGAAATCAAGGATGCGGAAGTCCGGCAGTTTCGATCACTCACCGCATCGATGTGCCTGGCGCAAACCCTGGTCGTCAGCTATGCCTACAAATTTGGGCCGGATCGTGACCGCAGCAAATAAGCCTGCACGATGATTGGCATCGCAGTGATTGGCGCCGGGCGAATTGGCCGGATTCACGCCCGCAATCTGCAGCAACACTCCGCGGCTGATCTTCGCTATATTATCGATGTGTCCGCAAAGGCGGCGCGGCAACTCGCTGCGGACTGCGCAACCGAAGTTGGCGATATCGATTCCGTGTTGGCAGACCCATTGATACAGGCGCTGGTGATCGCCAGCCCAACCACTACGCACGCGGGTTTGATCGCGGCTGCCGCAGCCGCCGGCAAGGCAATTTTTTGTGAGAAACCGCTCGACCTTGACCTCGCCGGGGCCCGGCAAAGCCTGGCCGTGGTTGCGCAACACCAGGTGCCGCTGTGCCTTGGTTTCAACCGCCGTCACGATCCATCGTTTGAAAGATTGAAGCAGGAGATTGCAAGCGATTCGGCTGGCAGGGTTGAGGTCGTCAGCATCGTCAGCCGTGATCCTGCTCCCCCGCCACCCGATTATATCGAGGCATCCGGTGGCTTGTTCCGGGACATGATGATCCACGATTTCGACATGGCGCGCTGGCTGCTTGGCGAGGAGCCCATCGAGGTGTTCGCCATCGGCAGCGTTCTGATTGACCCGGCCATCGGCGCCGCGGGCGACCTTGATACGGCCATTGCCGTATTGAAAACGGCAAGCGGCCGCATATGCCAGATTACCAACTCGCGGCGTTGCAGCTACGGTTACGACCAGCGCATTGAAGTTTTTGGTTCCGGCGGTATGGTGCGGGCGGCCAATCAACGCGAGACACAGGTTGAGACCGCCAACCGGGATGGTTTTGGCCGTGATCCTCTATTGCCGTTTTTTCTGCAGCGATATGCAGCCTCCTATCGGATTCAGATGGACAAGTTCCTGCGGGCGCTTGGCGGTGAGGCGATTGATCTGCCTGGTGGTATCGATGGATTGAGGGCATTACAGATCGCTGACGCCGCGCAACGCTCAACGGAAGAACGCGTTCCCATGGCACTGTAAACGCGGATTCGAAGAAATATTTCAGTTTTATTTTGATTGAAATATATTTTCTAATTCGGTACCGTTCAGCCTTGGAATTATCTGTCGTACTAGCAGCCTGTCGGGCTTGGGCGTCCGTAGCGAGGGAAAGACCGTTTTGCGATTCGGGCTGATCGGCACAGGTTTCATGGGTAAGGCGCACGCCATCGCGTTGCGCGGTATAGAACCCATGGCAAGAAAGGAATCCCATGTCCCTACCTATCCCTGGTAAACGTAGCGGATGAGCAGACCACTCGATGTAATTTGTCTGGGACGCGCCGCCGTCGACCTCTACGGGCAACAATTCGGCGGCCGCCTTGAGGACATGCAGAGTTTCGCCAAGTATCTGGGTGGCTCCTCGGCAAATCTCGCCGCGGGTTTGGCCCGGCTAGGGGCCCGCTCATCCATGCTGACCCGCGTTGGTGACGAGCAGATGGGCCGGTTTGTCAGGGAGGCGCTCGCCGCCGAGGGCGTCGATGTCGGTCATGTGGTGACGGACCCGTCACGCCTGACCGGACTGGTGTTGCTCGGTATCAGTAATCAAGACTCCTTTCCACATATCTTTTTCCGCGAACGATGCGCGGACCTCGGCCTGGAGACCACGGATTTTGGCGCGGACTATATTGCCTCAAGCCGGGCGCTTGCAATAACCGGTACTCACCTGTCGACGGAACAGTGCTACCAGGTAGTCTGCCGGGCCATTGAATTTGCCAGGGCTGCGCAAACCAGGGTCATCCTGGACATTGACTACCGTCCTGTATTGTGGGGACTGACTGCGCATGGCAGCGGCGAAGAACGCTTTGTCGCGTCGGAAACAGTCAGCCGGCGTATCCAGTCGGTACTGGGCGATTGCGACATTCTGGTAGGCACCGAAGAGGAGATGCGGATCGCTGGGGGCGGCGGTGACCTGCTCGACGCATTGCATACTATTCGAAACAAATCGAGTGCGGTGCTGGTGGTAAAGCGCGGCCCTATCGGTTGCGTTGTCCTGGAGGATGAGATACCGGGGAGTCTTGATAATTTGATAACGGCGCCCGGGATGAAGGTGGAAGTGCTCAATGTAGTGGGCGCCGGCGATGCATTCCTGAGCGGATTTCTGCACGCCTGGTTACAGGGCGAGAACTGGGAGGGCTGTGCGCGCTACGGCAATGCCAGTGGCGCACTGGTCGTGTCGAGACACGGCTGTACGCCGGCAATGCCCACCAGGCTGGAACTTGAGAAGTACCTGGCGCGGGCCGGCAAGGCGCCGCAGCCCGGCGCAGACCCGGAGATTGACCTGCTTCATCGCGCATCGACTGGCCGAAATGCCCGCGACAACTTGTGTGTGCTGGCTTTCGATCACCGCAGCCAGTTTGAGGA
The DNA here is from genome assembly GCA_026710905.1 of Halieaceae bacterium. GTDB lineage: Bacteria > Pseudomonadota > Gammaproteobacteria > Pseudomonadales > Halieaceae > JAPOQD01. Next base: position 4,093 of record JAPOQD010000200.1, on the reverse strand, counting down.
AATGGCGGTCGGCGCCGAGCCCGCCGCACCGCGAATTGCGGCCTTCAAGGCGCTCATTTGTGATGCGGTGAGCAAGGTTGCGGCAGACCAGGAGCCGGACATGAATCTTGGCGTTATTGTTGACGAGCGCTACGGTGGAAGCGTTCTGGCGCGGATGACGGCGGACCGGTGGTGGGTCGCCCGGCCGGCCGAAGCGCCGGGGTCCCGTCCGGTTCAATTCGAGCCCCGCAGCAGTATGGGCCTGCCGCTGCTGCAGTGGCCGGCGAGTCACGTAGTGAAATGCCTGATCACCTATCACCCGGATGACGAACTGGAGCTGCGGCTGGAGCAGGAAGATCGGGTTCGCCAGTTACACGAGGACTGCGTTGCCTTGCAGCGTGAATTATTGCTGGAAGTTATCGCGACAACTGCCGGGCGCCCCTGTGACCAACATACGGTGGCGAATATCCTGCGGCGTTTCTACGACTGCGGCGTTTATCCGGACTGGTGGAAACTGGAACCCCAGTGCGCCGAGTCCTGGCAGGAAATTTCGAGCGTTATCGAGCATTACGATCCACTCTGCAACGGCGTGTTGCTGCTCGGCCTTGATGCCCCGGAAAAGCAGTTGCGCGATAGTTTTGCAGTGGCGGCAGCGTTCCCGATTTGCAAGGGATTCGCAGTGGGACGCAGCATCTTCGGCGACGCCGCCCGGCCCTGGTTTGACGGCCAGCTTGAGGATGAGGCCGCGATAGCTTTGATTGCCGGCAATTATCAAAGGATGATTCGCTTTTGGCGACAGTCCCGCGCCGGGATGCGGGAAATCGCCTAGCCCGGTTCTGAGTATTCCGGTTCCGAGACAAGCTTGCGCAATGCGCCGTAAATTCCCGGCGCGGCCGCCAGCACCGCTCCGCCCTTGATCAATGCCTGGGTATCCGGCCGGCGGACATCGACGGCGCCGCCCGCTTCCCGAACGATCAGCACGCCGGCCGCAAAATCCCAGGAGTTCATGTGCGGTTCGAAATAAGCAATCAGGCGGCCCGCAGCGACATACGCCAGGCTGAGGGCGCCACTCCCGCTGCGATGGTACATGCCCCTGGCCCGCATCAGCCGGGTCAGGGGACCGAGCGTGTCCTCAGGCTGAACCCGGTTGGAGTAACCGACGCTGACCAGACCGTCCTCCAGGCGGGCCGCCCGCGAGGCATTGATCGGACGGCCGTTCAGGGTGGCGCCGCGGCCAGACATGGCGGCGAACAACTCCTCATGGACCGGGTCGAATACCGCGCCGAGCAGATATTCGCCGCCTTCGACATAGGCCATGGATACGCACCAACTCGGAATACCGTTTACGAACGGTTGTGTGCCGTCTATGGGATCAATAACCCAGGTACCCCGGCCTGGTTGCGGCAGGTATGCGCCGGGATTTTCTTCACCCAGAAACCCATCTTGCGGAAATTTCTCGGCCAGCGCCGCTTCGATCAGATGCTGCGTCGCAACATCGGCCTCGGTGGCCATGTCCTGCACACCTTTACTGTTCACCACCAGCGTTTCGAATCGATGGAAGTAGTCCAGCGCGAGGGCGCCGGCTTCGCGGATGGTAACGCAGGCAAAATCGAATCGTTGCTGGAGAGGTGGCATGCTTGTTACCCGGGGTCCGTTTACGTAGTTACTTAAGCCAGCATATGGCGCCATTCGGGCACAGGGCCCGCGGGCCGCGCGTGCGCCCCGCCACAGCGGCGATTCGAGGTCCTCGCGACGGACGCTGGCGTCATATTCGGGCCAATCTGAAAATTGCGCTTTCGCACTGCCTGCTGATGGCGAAGTGTTTTTGCGCGACCGGTGTAGTGACCGTCACCACCACTTCATCAAGCCTGGGCAGCGCATCAAACAAGGCGATGTCCAATTGACCGATTTTGTTCTCCGGCCCGCAGTCTGACAGATACGCCGCGCTGACCTGCTCGCCAGAAATTGCCACGCTGACCTGCGGCTCCCGGCAGTCCTTTTCCGTTTGCAGGCTGTAGACATTCTCCACTGCCTCGAGCATGGAACGGGGGTCCGCGCCGGCGAACAGCGCAACCGGCAACACCAGCTCACTTTTCAGCAGACCCTGTTCGGTCATGGTTACACTGAGAGTCCCGGGAGGGTCCTGGTGCTGAGCATGAATTTCGTGATGATTCCTGCAGTAATCGGAGGCTACCTCCGGGGTGCAGGCGGCCAGCGCGACAGCGCACAGCACAACCCCGGTCAAAACGGCTTTTCCGCAGTAGGGCAGCAGGCGGCTAGTCACGGGTTTTTGCCCTCCACAGACTTGCCGCAAGCAGCAATGATAGTACCGATGCGCCGACCCAAAAGATAATGGGTGCGGTGTAATCGTAGAAAAACACCGTGGGCGCGTTTTCGCCGATGGAAAAGACGACGCGTATTTCACTGTCATAGATCAATTTGCCGCTGATGTAGTCCTGCGTTCCGGCGCCAAGGTAGCTGAAGACGCCGATGAAACCCATGGCGGCTCCGGCCACTCTTCTGGGTGCGATGTCGATGGCGAACAAACCGCCCAGAGACGCCAGTATTCCGCTGAGCCCGAATCCGTAAATTACCAGGGCCGCTGCGAGAACATAACTGTTGGCCGGGCCATAGAAAATAACCAACAGGGGAACCAGCTCAAGCAAGCCGAAGATCAGGTTGGTTGGCGGACGCCGCGCGTTGAACAATTTGTCCGACATGTAACCGTAGGCGACACAGCCGAGAATCCCCGCGGCGGTATTCAGAAAAATGAACAGGTTTGCATCGAACAAGTCAAAGCCGCGAATCTCCTGCAAGTACACGTTGCCCCAGCTATTGATGGCGTAGCGAGTGATATACATGCTCGAACTCGCCAGTGCGATCACCCACAACGAAGGAATGGCGAGCACTTTGAGCTGGTCTTTCCAAATGCGCGAAGCATCGTGCGCCGCCGGCCTCGCGCCGCTACCGCCATCCTGGCTCCACGCCGCAATTGGCGGCAAGCCCAGTGTCTGCGGCCGGTCCTGAAGATACCGGTACAACAGAAACGCAGCCAACACGCAAATTGCGGCGGGCGTCCAGAAACCCCATTGCCATGGCAGGCCCAGCCCCTTCGGCGGCATCGCAATCAGAAATGCGATACCCAAATAGGTCAGGCCCTCGCCGATGGAATGCGCCGTGCTCCATATGCCGTAGTATCGGCCACGCTCATCATTGCCGAACCAATTGGCCAGTGCGACCACGGATGAGGGCGCCCCGAAGCCCTGGAACCATCCGTTAAACGCCCATAGCAAGGCGGAAACTCCAAGCATCGTCGACAGTGACATGCCGAAATTGAGTAGCGCCGACATGAGTATGCCGAAGGCGAAAAAACGTTTCACATTGGAATAGTCCGCCAGAAATCCGTTACCGAACTTGCCGGCGGCATAGCCGTACAAAAGCATGGAGCCGATTAGCCCGGCCTGTTCCGGAGTAAAGATGCCCGCGTCCATGACCGGCTTCTTGACGACATTGAACGCCAGACGGCAAACGTAGCCAAGGCCATAACACAGGGTAATGACGACAATAATATTGCGGCGGTGCAGGCGGTAGAGCCGATCGACTTCAGCGGCATCCCCGATGGGCGGGGCGTCCTCTCCCGCCGCAAAAAACTTCAGGATAGCGCTCAAGGCTGCTTGAGTCCCATGGCGCGGCTGATGCGCCGCCAGGGAACCAGTTTGAAATTCTGCCTCTGGTCCGGGCTGATATTGCGCCCATCCTGGGCAACGAATAGCCCATCGGGGTAGTGGGCTCCAAGACTTGCGCTTGTCACGTCAAGACCATCGGTTTCGGAGATTCCATCGATACCGGTCAGCGCATCCGCCACCACATGAAAGAAGCCGAGGAAGCGATTGTTTGCGGAGCGCTCGTACAAGGCGAAGTTATCCGCACCCTGGTTGGATGCAATGAGGTAGCCGGAACCGGCGGGGCCGTAATAAATGGCGAGACCCTCGACATCGGCGAGATGGCGCTGCGGGGCGAGCGCATCGCGTACCGGGGCCGGCACTTCACGCTTCCGTTGCCCGGCGGCGAAGGCAAGTCCATCGCGCTGTCGATGTCCGCGCGCCCGGAGCTT
>JAPOQD010000199.1 GCA_026710905.1 Halieaceae bacterium | reverse complement strand
CTTCGGGCACACGGCACCCTTCGGGCACACGGCACCCTTCGGGCACACGGCACCCTTCGGGTACACGGCGCGCAACATTGCCGCTAGCGTCCGGTCAGTACTCATGAAAGCGATGATTCTGGCCGCCGGCCGTGGGCGGGGCATGGTCCCTCTTACCGATTCCATCCCAAAACCCCTGTTGCGGGTGGGCGGCAAAGCCTTGATCCAACGCCAGGTCGAGAAACTGGCCGACGCCGGGTTTCGGCAACTGGTGGTCAACCTGTGGTATCTGGGACAAATGATCGAGGCCTTTTTGGGTGACGGCAATCGCTGGGGCTGTGAGATCAGCTATTCGTGGGAAGAGCAGCCCCTGGAGACCGCCGGAGGGATACAACGGGCGCTGCCGCTGCTGGGGCCCGGTCCCTTCGCTGTCGTCAACGGCGATATCTGGACAACGTACGACCTTGGTCAACTGCTTCGGCATGAACTGACAGCGGGCTGCCTGGCGCATCTGGTGCTGGTTGACAATCCACCCCACCACCGTCGCGGTGATTTCCATTTACCCGAGGATGGCCGACTACGGACCCGCCGGGAAAATGGGCCGGATACGCTGACCTTTAGCGGTATGGCTATCTATCATCCGGATTTCTTCGCGGGCGCGGCCCCCGGCCGGAGGCGACTTCTGGAGCCCTTGCAGGAGCACATGACCCTGGGACAGGTCAGTGGTGAGCATTTCCGGGGCAAGTGGGAAGATGTAGGTACTCCGCAGCGGCTGGCGGCGCTGAATGCGGAATTGAGGAGAAAAGGGGTCGGTGACAAATGAAGGAGAAAAGAGAAGGAGAAAAGGGGTCACGAGGAGAAAAGGGGTCAAAGCCCATTAAGCACTCGGGTGACCTGCGGCCGTAGCACTACGAGCACTGCTTAAAGGGCTATGACCCCTTTTCTCCTGACCCCTTTTCTCTTTCTCGACTCCTTTTCTCTGTGCGCCGTTTTCGGGCTAAAATGCACGGCAATATCGCCGGAGCGCACCATGCAGGACTTTCTGATAGCACCTTCGATTCTGTCCGCTGACTTTGCCCGCCTGGGCGAGGAAGTACAGGCTGTGCTCTCCGCCGGCGCCGACATGGCTCATATCGATGTAATGGACAATCACTATGTTCCCAATCTCACCATTGGACCGATGGTGTGCCGGGCGCTGCGCGACCATATTGCCGATGCCGTGCTCGATGTGCATCTCATGGTGAGCCCGGTGGATGCGTTGATCGGGGAATTTGCCGACGCCGGCGCCAACTACATCACTTTCCACCCGGACGCCTCCACGCATGTGGACCGCTCCCTGCGGATGATTCGCGATGCCGGTTGCCGGTCTGGCCTGGTGTTCAACCCCGCCGCGAGCCTGGATGCCTTGCGCTATGTCATGGACAAGGTGGACATGGTGTTGCTGATGTCTGTGAACCCCGGCTTCGGCGGCCAGGCTTTTATTCCCGCCACCCTGGACAAGCTGCGCGAGGCGCGAGCCATGATTGACGCCAGTGGCCGGGATATCCGCCTGGAAATCGACGGCGGCGTGTCGGTGAACAATATCGCCGCTTGCGCCGCGGCGGGCGCAGATACCTTTGTGGCCGGCTCTGCCATCTTCAAGACGGAGGATTACGCCGCTGCGATCAGCGCGATGAGGGCGGAACTGGCTGCGCTGGCGCCTTGAGTATTACAGGGGGCCGGTTATAATGCGCGCCTGCAACTCGGAGATAACCGTGAACACAGGTGTTCATTCAACAACCGGCGCCCTGCCGGTACGTGAGGTAAGCCGCTGGCGATGGTAGCCGGCCCCTCTCACTTGTTGGATGTAAGCTTCTCTCTCCGAGGAAACCTTCATGACCCCCGAACAATATGCAAGCCTGGCTGCAGGGGAATACCGCCGTATTCCGATCAGCCTCGAAATCCTGGCGGATTTTGAAACTCCCCTCAGCGCCTACCGCAAGCTCGGCACCGGGCCGTATTCCTATCTCCTTGAGTCCGTGCAAGGTGGTGAAAAATGGGGCCGCTACTCCATCATCGGCCTGCCCAGCAGCCGGTTGATCAAGGTCTTCGGCTTCCGCGTGGAGTTGTGGAATGAGGGCGAGCTCAGCTCGGCGCAGGAAGTCGCCGACCCACTCGCCTATCTGGAGGCCTTTCAACAGGAATACCACACCCCGGAAATCACCGGGCTGCCGGTATTTCACGGCGGCCTGGTGGGTTATTTCGGTTATGACACGGTGCGCTATGCCGAACCCTGTCTGCGCGCCAGCGTGCCGGAAAAGGATGAACTGGGTCTCCCCGACATCCTGTTGATGGTGTCGGAGCAAGTGTTGGTGTTTGACAATCTCTCCGGCACCCTGCAACTCGTGGTGCATGTTGACCCCTCCGTGGCGGGAGCCTACGAACGCGCCCAGCAGCGCCTGGATCAGTTGGCTGGGCAATTGCGCCGACCCCTGGCCGCGCCGCGGCCGCTGGACCTGACGGCGGCCACAATCGGCCGCGCCCAACAGGTGATTCCCAAAGCGGAGGTTCAGTCAAGTTGCACGGCGCGGGAATATTACGTGGGAGTGGACCGGATCAAGGAATACATACTGGCCGGTGATGTAATGCAGGTTGTGCCCTCCCAACGTTTCAGCCTGCCTTTCCGCGAAGCTCCCCTCGACCTGTATCGGGCACTGCGGAATCTCAACCCCTCCCCCTACATGTACTACCTGGATCTGCAGGACTTCCATATCGTGGGCTCGTCGCCGGAAATTCTGGTGCGGCTGGAGCGGGGCGTGGTCACGGTGCGGCCGATTGCCGGAACCCGGCCGCGTGGCCAAGACGAGGCCGAAGACCTGGCCATGGAACAGGAGTTGCTGGCGGACCCCAAGGAAATTGCCGAACACCTCATGCTGATCGATCTGGGCCGCAATGATGTGGGACGTATTGCGCAGACCGGCACGGTGAAATTGACAGAGAACATGGTGGTGGAGCGCTATTCCCATGTGATGCATATTGTGTCCAATGTCACCGGGCGGTTGCGTGAAGACCAGTCCGCCATTGACGTGCTGCGGGCGACCCTGCCAGCCGGTACGCTCAGTGGCGCCCCCAAAATCCGCGCCATGCAGATCATCGATGAATTGGAAACGGTCAAGCGGGGTGTTTACGGTGGTGCGATCGGCTATCTTTCCTGGAGGGGAGATATGGATACGGCGATAGCCATTCGCACCGCGGTAATCAAGGATGAAGTTCTGCATATTCAGGCGGGAGGCGGTGTGGTGGCGGATTCGATCCCGGCAATGGAGTATCAGGAAAGTCTGAACAAGGCGCGGGCGCTGTTTCGCGCCGCCGCCATGGTGCAAGTCACGGACGAGTAGGTAGTAAATCTACCCGAGCCCGCATATTTCACCAGCCTTCTGCCGCGCCTCGTCCAGGCTATCGACAATTCTATCTTTCGGTATCTGCCGCAGGATATTAAGCGTGCGCAGGGTGTCGGCGACAGAGCCTGAAACACCCATGACGATGCACTCTGTCCGCTCCCTGGCGGCAACATCCAGAAGTTGTTCTATCACCATGGCCGCGCTGTCGTCGAGGTAGGTGGCGTCGGAAAAATCAAAAATGACGACCTCATGATCGCGGATGTCCGCGCTGATCACCGAGACCAGTTTCTGGGAGGAGGCAACGGTGAAACTTCCCCTCAGCGCCACCAGACCGACCCGCGCCAGATAGGGGTCCAGGCCGGATGTGTCCCTGTATCCCGCGAAGAAAGTCTGGTCCAGCAGCGGCACGGAGACCACGCTGTCCAGTTCCAGGTTTTCCAACTGCCGCGCGTGGGCCATTCCCGCGGCGATCAGCCCTATCGCCACGGCGGTGATCAGATCGACGAACACGGTCAGGGACAAGGTCAACAGCATAACCAAAAGGTGCTCAGGCCGGAGGCGGTGGACGCGGGACAGGAGCCGCCAGTCAACGATGTCCAAGCCGATCTTGAACAGGACCCCGGCGAGGGCGGCCAGTGGAATCGGCTCAACGTAGCGACCCAGGCCGAGCAGGAGTCCCAGCAGTAGCGCGGCCCGCAACACGCCGGAAACCTGGGTCTGTCCACCGGCGCGTATATTGGTCACGGTGCCCATGGTGGCCCCTGCGCCAGGCAGACCCCCGAACAGTCCCGAGACCATATTGCCGATGCCCTGCCCCACCAGTTCCCGGTTCGGGTTGTGCCGGGTTCCCGTGAGCGAATCCGCAATCAGGGAAGTGAGCAGGCTGTCCACAGAGCCGAGCAGGGCGAGGATGAGTGCAGGTTCCAGGGCCCGTATCAGGAAGCCGGCGCCGGGCCATGCCAACTGTATTTCCGGCAGGCCGGTGGGCACCGGCCCAATGACTGGCGCATCGTTGAACCAGAGCAGACTCAGCAGCGTCCCGGCAAGCAAGGCCACCAGGGGAGCGGGCAGGAGCCTGGATAGCCGGCGCGGCCAGAGCAGGCCAACCGCGAGAGTGCCAAGGGCGATAGTGAAAGCGCTGATATTGATGTTTCCCAGCGCTTCCGGCAAGGCGCCAATCGCACCCATGGCGCCGCCCGGCGCGGTGGGCGCTCCGAGGAATGGCATAAGCTGAATCAGGATGACAATGATGCCGATGCCGGACATGAAACCGGAAACCACCACGTGCGGCGTGTAGGCCACGAAGCGGCCGATCCTCGACAGGCCCAGCAGCACTTGCAGCAGGCCGCCCAATATGACCACGGCCAGGGCCTCACCCAGGTTGGCCGCATGGGTGGTGACGATGACGGCCATGGCGATCGTCATTGGACCCGTGGGGCCGGAAATCTGGGATCGAGTTCCACCAAACACCGAGGCGAAAAAGCCGACAGCGATGGCGCTGTATATTCCGGCGGCCGCCCCCAGGCCCGAGGCCACGCCAAAACCCAGGGCGACCGGCAGCGCCACCACGGTGGAAGTAATGCCGCCGAACAAGTCGCCGCGGAAGGTCTGGAAATTGTAGTTCACGTAATGGCGCCCCCGTAATCGGGAATTATTGAGCACACAGTTGGAAAATCATACTGATTGTTTCTTCCTGCCTGGGTCGTCGTCCTTGCAGCTTCTCATAACCTTCGTGTAAACAGCATCTTTCGCCACCAAACCCTTTCACGGCTCCCCCCGCCTGCAGCATTTCACAAATACATGATTTGGAGATAACACCTGCCCCATGGAATACTCGCCTGCCTGTTGTCAGGACTACCCGCTGGCCCACAACCCATGACCTTGACCCTGCAAGATATACAGGCTGCCGCCGAGCGCATTCAATCTTCGATTATGCACACGCACTTCGAAAAGTCCCATACCCTCTCATCCATCCTGGGCGCAGGCATCTACCTGAAATTCGAGAACCTTCAGTTCACCTCCTCGTTCAAGGATCGGGGCGCCCTCAACAAGTTGCTGCAATTATCGGCGGCGGAACGCGAATCGGGAGTGATCGCCATGTCGGCCGGCAACCATGCCAAGGCAGTCGCCCACCATGCTCAACGTCTGGGTATTCCCGCTACCATCGTCATGCCGCAGGACACGCCCAACGTGAAGGTCGAGGACACCAGGAATTTCGAAGCCCAGGTCATACTCAGGGGGTCCAACCTGGAAGAGGCCGCAGAACATGCCCACGAATTGGCCGCCAGGGAAAATCTGCTGTTTATCCACCCCTATGACGACGAACAGATCATGGCGGGTCAGGGAACCATCGCACTGGAGATACTGGCCGAAAACCCCGAGCTGGACGCCATCGCCGTTCCCATCGGCGGCGGCGGATTGATCGGCGGCATCGCCACGGCGGCGAAGGCGCTGCAACCCGGTATCAAGGTGATCGGCGTGGAAGTGGCCGGCTACCCGAGCACTTATAACCTGCTGCGCGGCCGGAAGACCAAACCGGGCGGCTCCACCATCGCCGAGGGCATTGCGGTGAAACAACCGGGCGAATTCGCCATGGAGATCATACGCCGCCTGGTGGACGAGATCGTTATTGTCGATGACGAGACCATCGAAGACGCCATCAACCTGTTACTGACCATTGAGAAGACTGTCGCCGAGGGGGCCGGGGCCGCAGCGCTGGCCGCTGTGATGACAAAGCCGGAACTGTTCGCCAAAACAAACACGGCGGTAATTTTGTCCGGAGGCAACATCGACACACGCATCCTGGCTTCGGTACTGATGCGGCGGCTGGTGCGCAAGGGGCGCATTGTCCGCTATCGGGTCAAGATCCATGATTTGCCCGGCACCCTGGCAGACGTGTCCGCCGCCATCGGCAAGCTGGGGGGGAATATCCTCGAAGTGTCACACCAGCGCATGTTCGGCAGTATCCCGGTCAAGGATGCAGACCTCTACATCACTGTGGAGACCAGGGACGCAGCCCAGAGCGAACAGATACTGGCGCAACTTCGCGCCATCGGCTATATCGCTGAATTGCTGCACGAGTAGGCAGCAAGCCGCGCCGGGTCACACCGAACTCGAATTCTTGGGACAATACGTAATTCGTAACTACTCGCCCCCCCCCTGCTCCGCCCAGGGTTGGGGATTGGTGTGCCGGCAGGCAGGTGAGCAGGGGCGCGGCCCGCGCAATGTTTGTATTTGGCGGCTTGGCTCCCCCGGATGTGCGGGCGGCGCATGCGCCGCCCCTACAACCTGTGGGGGGCGTGAGTAGTTACAAAACGAGATGAATTTGGCACCACAATTCAGTAGGCTACGAACCATCCAAAAGTACAGTCCACGGATTGGTTCGGTCGAGAATTGAGAACAAGAACTGCGAAATCGGTGCCGTCTGAGCGCCGTCGACATCTATCGAATCCGCCGAGTGGCGCGGCATTCGAGACCAGGAGAACCGGCCTTTCCTCGTTCCTGTTCGCGATTCTGCGCCCCCGGGACGCCAAATCGGCGTCGGTCAATGACGAAACCGTTCGATTGGTGCTCGGGAAGTGGCCCGTCATCGTGCCGCTCCGCGATCTGGAAGAAGTCGAAGTCACCGATGGCCTGGTCTGGTCCCGTCTGCGCGTTCGTTACAACTCCGGGAGCGCAACGGTTTCCGGCCTGTCCCGCAAAGCCGCGGCCGCGTTGGCCGATGCGGTGGAAACCGCGAGGCACGATTGGTGGCAGCGGCTCCTTGCCTTCCTCGTTGAAACGTTGAAGCCGGTCCACGGCCGCATTGCGGCGCTTTCCGACCCGCCGAAGTATTTCACCGTAGCGGAGATGCGGGAGCTTGAGCTCGAAGCGCAGAATGCCACCTGCCAGGTCACGGGGCGGTGGCCGAAGGAACTGGCGGATGCACCCGGGATCCAGATGCTTCGGGATACCCTAACGTTTCTAGAAGACCCGGAAGAAGCCCGATCCAAGGCCAACGAGATATACATCGCCAACGAACTGATCCGCTCTCGCGAGCTGCTCGACACGATCGAGGCGCGGCCCCTAACGGAAGAACAGCGCAAGGCCGTCGTGATCGACGAGCAGCGGAATCTCGTAATCGCGGCTGCCGGCAGCGGCAAGACTTCGGTCATCGTGGCCAAGGCTGCATGGCTGCTCCAAAGAGCACATGGAAATCCGTCCGAACTGCTCCTGCTCGCCTTTGCCCGCGACGCCCGCAACGAGATGAAGGAACGAATCCATGCCCGTCTCGGCGCCGCAACCGCCAGCCACATCACCGTCAGCACCTTTCACAGCTTGGGCATGGGAATCATCGGCAAGGCCGAAGGCAAGCGCCCTTCCCTGTCCCCGGCGGCCGAGAGCCAGACAGGGCTGTTCGAATTGCTGAAAAGCATCGTCGCCGACCTTTTCACCGACTCAAAGCTGTCGAAAATCCTGCGGGAATGGTTCCAAGGCGAGTTTGCGCCCTACGCGAGCCCGCATGAATTCAAGTGCTGGGGCGAGTACTGGGATTACATCCGCAAGTTCAACATCTGCTCGCTACAGGGCGAGACCGTCAAGAGCATGGAGGAATGCGAGATCGCCAATTTTCTCTATCTCAATGGCATCGAATACAAATACGAAGCACCGTATAAGCACGAAACTGCAACATCGGAAAAACGCCAGTACCAGCCCGACTTCTATCTGCCTGAATATGGCATCTACATCGAGCACTTCGGAATCGACGCCAATGGGAAAACCGCGTCGTTCGTCGACCAGGAAAAGTACCTTAGGGACATGGACTGGAAGCGCGAGCAGCACACCAAGAACGAGACAACGCTAATCGAGACCTTCAGCCACGAAATTGCCGACGGCAAGCTGCTTCGCAACCTGACGAACAAACTGGCGGCTCACGGCGTCGCCCTGTCACCGATTCCGCAAGAGAAAGTGTTCGAAATCCTCCAGAAACAGGAAAGGCTCGACCCGTTCACACGCCTGGTGGCGACATTCCTGCAACACTTCAAGGGCAGCCGGTTGTCCTTGTCCGAAATAGCCCGGCAGGCCGTGAAACACAGACATCCGGCGCGGGCATCAGCATTCCTGGCAGTGTTCGGCCCAATATTCGAACGCTACCAGGAAACGCTCACCAATTCGGAAGAAATCGACTTTCACGACATGATCAACCGGGCGACCGACCTGGTGGAGACCGGGCGCTTCCGCAGCCGATTCAAATACATCCTGGTCGATGAGTTTCAGGACATTTCGCCCTCTCGCGCAGCCTTGCTCAAGGCATTGCTCGACAACTGCCCGGGCGCACGACTGTTCGCGGTCGGCGACGATTGGCAGGCGATCTTCCGGTTCGCCGGCTCCGACATCGCCGTCATGCAGGAATTCGAAGAGCGGTTTGGCGATTACGAACGGATCTTCCTGGAAACGACGTTCCGCTGTTCCGACCACATCGCCGAGGTCGCCACCGAATTCGTTTTGCGCAATCCCGCGCAAATCAACAAGACCGTTCGCGCCAGGAACAAGGCGGAACGACCGGCTGTCCAGATCGGCCTCCCTGGCGAGAAAGGCCTCTCATTGCTGAAAGAAGCACTCGACAGAATTGCCAATGATGCGTCCCTGCTCGGAGAAACGTCCGAAGTGCTGCTATTGGGCCGATACAAGCATCTTCGACCTCGCCATATGGCAACGCTGAGTTCGCAATACCCGAATTTGCGCTTCTCCTGGAGGACCATTCATGGCTCCAAGGGTCTTGAGGCCGACTACGCCGTGGTGCTTGGCGTTTGCACCGGCAAGTACGCCTTTCCTTCGGAGGTAGACGACGACCCGCTGCTCAATCTCGTGCTGGCGGCGCCGGACGCGCACCCCAATGCAGAGGAACGGCGTTTGCTCTATGTTGCACTTACGCGGGCGAGACGGCAGGTTTTTCTTCTGGCCGACGGTGGTGCGCCCTCCTCTTTTGTTAGCGAATTGACTGGCCGCGGATATGAAGTCGGAGTGTTCGGGCGGGAGCCGGAAGCTGATGTATTTTGTCCTCGTTGTGTCAAAGGCAGGTTGCTGCGCCGGGAGAATGAGAAGAATAAGAGCTTCTTCTATGGTTGTTCAAATTACCCTCTGTGCAAGCACATAGCACGCGCCTGTCCGAAGTGTGGTAGTGGATTGCCGGTCAAGACTGATGACGCATGGCGGTGCCGTGGCTGTGACGTGAATATCGAGGGCTGCCCTGCCTGCGGCGAATGGCTCGAAGAAAGAATGGGTAAGTTTGGCCGATTCTATGGTTGCTCGAACTGGCCGGAGTGTGGCTACACCAGAAACTTACGGGAACAGCAATCAGGGCAATCATCGACATAAGCCAATGTTGAAAACGGATCAACCAGAAATCATCAAGGTTTCGAATTCGACGCTCCCGATGCAGTTGAAGACTTTTTTGCGGGAAGCACGTTGGATGCTAAAAGACACGTACGTTGTCGACGGGCGCCATCTAGTGCTTGTGTTCTTGGTAGATCCTGCTTCTACAATGGTGGGATCGCAAGTACCGCGAGAAGTAACCAAATATGTAGATAGCGAAGACCATGCCCCTTATCGTGCCAAACATTTGAAGCTTGCCACGTTGCGTCACTTTCGAGAGTGCCACCGGGAATTCGAAGGAACTGGAGATCCGATGGAGGGTAAAAGCATCGTTAAGTCGACCTACAGAGAATTCTTGAATAGGCATAATGTCCAGAGCACACTTCAAGGTGCGGAATATGTAGCGACTAAGGTGACGTACAAGACAGAAGACACGAGCTTGGTCTACTGCACTTCGCGGGAAAATGATCTCGCTTCCCAATACAAGCAATGGGGGATAGCCTCCAACATCAGCGATGTTCCTAGGTTCGCTGCCTTACTCGGAGCGGAGTTTGCCAGACAGTGCGATGAATCACGACATACAGCCATTACCGCATTGGATCTGATTGTGGGCACTGCCATCGCGAATTCAGAGATTGACACGGTCGTCCATGTCTACCATGGGCCCGTCGTATACCACGCGAATGTGGGAGAGATCCTATTTAAAAAAATTCCTGGGCCGGCAAGGGCTTTGTCCGCGTACTTTCTCAAGGGCAAAGCGTTCGAAGATCAGCAGGAGTACCGGTTCGTATTGACCGTTCCTGGAGGAAGGCCTGTTCAGGACGAATTTTTTCTGAATATCACGCCCGATTTGCGCAGTATGTTCGAGAAAGCCTGAAATCCACTCGCCAATCAGGCACTCAGGGATACGTAGCCCAAGTATCGTTATTTACTGTCATCGAAATACATGAAGATTTACGCAGAGTTGGCGCGCAAAAATTACGCGCTGAAGAATCTGCATTAGCAAAAACGCAGAAATGGCGTTCCCATTTCGTTATCTACATTTAATGCTATGGTTCTACTGCCTAGCGTAACTTGCGGCGTCTTCGGCATTCGCGGTAAAAGAGGCGTGCCTTTCGATTAATCATTTTCAGCTTCAAGGCTCTTGATGCCAACAGGCGACCAAGAATCCATTTTCGTAGCCCAACCCACCCGTAAATCTTAACGAAGCAGAAAAGTTTACATAGGGTGGTTGAAAAAAGCAGCCTAGCCCTTTCCGAAAATCCAAGTTTCTGGAAACTTCCCAAGAGAATCTGCTCCCGAAAAGCCGAAACAAGTTCAGGTAAAGGCCCTTTGATTTGTTTCCGATTAGAAACGGAGACTGCAATATGGAGGTGCAATGATGGTTCTTCGCTTACATTCAACTGCTGATCACGGCATATTTCATGAACCTTTCGTAACTACTCGCGCCCCCAGCGGTTGTGAGGGCGACACATGCGCCGCCCGCACATCCGGGGAGCCAAACCGCCAAATGCAAACATTGTGCGGGCTGCGCCTTACGGACGAGGCATGCCTCGCCCCTGCGCACCCGTTTGTCGGCGCACCAAATTCCCGACCCCGGACAGAGCAGAAGGGGCAAGTAGTTACCGTAATTCTGCGAAAAGGGGATCGTTTGAACCTCCCCCAATTCAATGGATACGTAAAATTGGGGGAGGGCTCCTAACCGGGGAGGCTCCTAACCGGGGAGGCTCCTAACCGGGGACACCCATCTTTTTTCCCACCCTTCCGGTCATTCACTGGCGCATGTCCCTAGCTCCGGCTATGCTCTTCCTGCTGGCATTGGAATGCCCATTTGGAGGACACAAGGATG
>JAPOQD010000186.1 GCA_026710905.1 Halieaceae bacterium | reverse complement strand
GTGGGTATCACCGGCTCCAATGCCAAATCTACCGTTACCGATCTGCTGGGGCGCATGGCGCGCCGCGCTGGCCTGAAAGTGGGGGTGGGCGGGAATGCCGGCGTTCCGGCTCTGGACTTGTTGGCGGAAAAGCACGATTACTACCTGCTTGAACTTTCCAGTTTTCAGTTGGAGCGAGCAGGGCCCCTGCCACTGGAACTGGCTGTGTTACTCAATCTCAGCGCGGATCATCTGGACCGGCACAGTGACCTTGAAAACTACCGGGCCGCCAAACAAAAGATTTTTCAGGCTGCGCGAGCCATTGTGGTTAATCGGCAGGACCATGAGAGTCTGCCCAAAGTCGGTAATCCGGAGATCTACAGCAGCTATGGACTGGATGCGCCTGCCCCAGGGCAGTTCGGTTTGCGTACCGACGCCGGCGTGGACTGGCTCTGCCGCGGTCAACAACGCCTGCTGCCGGTTTCCGAGCTTGGTCTGCTGGGCCGTCACAACCTGGCCAATGCTCTGGCGTGTCTGGCGCTGGGCTCGGCCATGGAGCTACCCATGCCCGCCATGTTGGAGGAGTTGCGCCGTTATACCGGCTTGCCTCATCGCTGTGAACCCGTTGCCACTATCGCCGGCATTCGTTTCATCAATGATTCAAAGGCCACCAACACCGGTGCTGCGGTGGCCGCGCTGGAGGGCCTGGGCGAGCCTGCAAAAATAGTTCTGATTGCTGGTGGCCAGGGTAAGGGGGCTGATTTCGAGTCTCTTCGCGAGCCGGTGGGCAGGTTTTGCAAAGCCGTGGTGCTGGTGGGAGAAGACGCCTCCAGGATGGCCGAGGCGCTCGCCGGCAAGGCGCCGCTGTATCGGGCGAATTCAATGGAAGACGCGGTGACACAGGCCGGCGAGCTTGCAACTGCCGGTGATGTGGTGCTGTTGTCTCCAGCCTGCGCCAGTTTTGATATGTTTGACAATTTCTCCCGGCGTGGCGAATGTTTCACCGCTGCCGTCAAGAACTTGCAACGGGGCTGGGCGCATGAACAGTAGCGCACTCAACAGGTCGGTTGCGCCGCTGTTTGCGAACGTGGACGGAGTGCTGTTGTTGCTTGCCTGGGCGCTGATGCTGACCGGCTTCGTTGCGGTTACTTCCGCCACCGTGGAATTTTCCTCCCACCACAGCAGCCGTCACCTGATCTACCTGGTGCTGGCCATGGGCGCCGCGCTGCTGGTCTTTGTTACTCCACCACAATTTTGGCTGGATACCGGCTGGGTCTGGTTTTTCCTCGCCCTGATCCTGTTGATCCTGGTGCTGACCCCAGGTATTGGAATTATGGTCAATGGCAGCCGTCGCTGGCTGTCTGTGGGGCCTGTCACCTTGCAGGCATCCGAATTCGCCAAATTGTTTCTGATTATCTATCTGGCGGGTTACCTGGTAAGGCAAGAAGAGCAATTGCGCAGCCACTGGAGCGGCTTTGCCAAGCCCGTGCTGGCTGTTTTCGCCATCACCCTGTTGCTGATGGCGGAGCCGGATTTCGGCGCTACCGTAGTTACCGGTGGTGTGGCCTTCGGCATGTTGTTTCTGGCGGGGGTGCGCCTTGGCCATTTTATACTGGTGATACTGGGCAGTGTGCTGGCCCTGATCCTGGCAGTAGTGGCGAAATCCTATCGCATCGACCGTCTGACCGGTTACACGGATCCGTGGGCGGACCCGTTCAATACGGGTTACCAATTGCTTAATTCACTAATCGCCATCGGCCGTGGTGAGTGGCTTGGGGTCGGCCTGGGTAACAGCGTACAGAAACTCTTTTATCTGCCAGAGGCGCACACAGATTTTGTGTTTTCAATATGGGCGGAGGAAACCGGCTTGATCGGTGCTTGTCTGGTGGTCTTCCTGTACCTCGCACTGGTCTTGAGAATTTTCCGCTGCGCCCGTAGCAGTAGACGTGCGGGTGACCGCTTCGGCGCCCACATCTGTCACGGGGTAGCGATTATTTTCGCGGCCCAGGTATTTATTAATATCGGGGTCAGTACCGGGCTCCTCCCCACCAAGGGATTGACTTTGCCATTGTTCAGCTACGGCGGCAGCAGCCTGATCAGTTGTTGTTGCATGTTGGCCCTGGTGCTGCGCATCGACCGGCAACGACGCGTTGGAGCCGCTCATGAGAGCTGACAAAACCATGTTGATCATGGCTGGCGGCACTGGCGGCCATGTCTATCCTGCCCTGGCCGTGGCTCTGGAGCTGCAACAGCGCGGATTCAAGGTCTGTTGGCTGGGCGCCAGCAAGGGTCTGGAGAACAAGGTGGTTGAACAGGCGGGATTGACCCTGTTCCGCGTTGCGGTTCGCGGCTTGCGCGGCAAGGGTACGCTGGCCCGGGCGCAGGGTTTGCTGGTCCTGTCCTGGGCGGCTCTGCAATCCCTGGTGGCGATATTGCGCATCTGGCCGGTGTGTGTATTGGGAATGGGTGGTTATGTTTCCGGTCCCGCCGGTTTGACCGCCTGGTTGTTGCGGCGGCCATTGGTGATTCATGAGCAGAACTCGGTGGCGGGCACCACCAATCGTCTGCTGAGCCGTCTGGCCACTCGTATTCTCACAGCCTATCCCGGCGCATTCGTCAACGCCGAGGTAGTGGGTAATCCGCTGCGTCGGGAACTCCTTCGCAGCGCGGAGACCAGCAGCTATGACTACGACGGTAGCCGCCCGTTACGGTTATTGGTGGTGGGTGGCAGTCTCGGCGCCCGCGCCCTCAATGAAGTGATGCCCGCAGCGCTGCAACTGTTACCCTCGCGGTGCCGTCTTCAGGTTCGCCACCAGACGGGAGAGGCCGATGCGGAGCGAGTTGGAACAGCCTATGCGGCCCTTGGCAACAGCGCGGTGGAGGTGCTCCCCTACATTGAGGACATGGCGGCTGTCTATTTCTGGTGCGACCTTGTGTTGTGCCGGGCCGGGGCGCTCACCTTGGCGGAACTGACGGTAATGGGGCGTCCCGCAATTCTGGTGCCATTACCCGACGCCATTGATGACCACCAGGCCCACAATGCCGACTGGCTGCGAAGTCGGGGAGCTGCCTTGGTCTTGCCCCAGGCTGAAATGAGCGCCGCTCGCCTTGCCAATCTTCTTTTCGAACTCCATGAGCAACCTCTGCGTCTTGCCGACATGGCGGGTGCTGCCCGGCGGACGGCATTCAAGCATGCCACCCAGCGGGTGGCGGATGTGTGTGAGGAGGTGAGCCGTGTCTGAGCAGGAACAACGCTTCCCCATACCGGAGATGCGCCGCGTCAAGTCAATTCACATGATTGGTGTTGGTGGCGCAGGCATGAGTGGCATTGCCGAGGTGCTGCTGAACCTGGGATACCGGGTCAGTGGCTCCGATATACAGGATGGGGAAGTAGTGCGGCGCCTGCAAACCCTTGGAGTTCGGATATTCATAGGCCACAGCGGTGAACAGATCAAGGGCGCGGATGTGGTGGTGACTTCCGCTGCAGTACCTGCGGATAACCCCGAGCTGACCGTAGCGCGCAGCGGGCGCATCCCGGTGGTGCGCCGGGCTGAGATGTTGGCCGAACTGATGCGCTATCGCCACGGTATTGCGGTGGCGGGAACTCATGGCAAGACCACGACAACCAGCCTGATCGCGGCAATTTTCGCCGAACAGGGTCTGGACCCCACCTTTGTCACTGGTGGCCTGGTCAACAGCGCCGGAGCCAACGCCAGGTTGGGCGTTGGCCGTTTTCTGATTGCCGAGGCCGATGAGAGCGATGCCTCATTCCTGCATCTGCAGCCCATGGTGACGGTGGTGACCAACATTGAAGGGGAGCACCTGGATACCTACGGCGGCGACCTGCGTGTGCTGCGGAATATCTTTGTCGACTTTCTGCACAATCTGCCTTTCTATGGAGTGGCGGTTCTCTGTGTTGATGACCCGGTGGTGGCGGAGCTGGTCGCAGAGATCGGCCGCACCGTGCTGACCTACGGTTTTTCCGAACAGGCGGACTACCGCATCACCGAAGTAGAGAAACAATCACTAACCACGGCATTTACCCTGGTTCGGCCGGAATCCCGGCCGCCCTTGCGGCTACAACTGAACATGCCCGGTTTGCACAATGTGCTCAACGCCGCCGCGGCTGTCACCGTTGCCTGCGACGAAGGTATTTCTGATGCGGCCATTGTGGAGGGTCTGGCCGGTTTTCAGGGCGTTGCACGGCGTTTTGAGGTCTGCGGCGAGATCTCCCTCAAGCAGGGCCAAGCCCTGTTGGTGGATGACTATGGGCACCATCCCACCGAGGTGCGGGCTACCCTTGAGGCGGCTCGCCAGGCCTGGCCGGCGCGTCGTCTGGTACTGGTATTCCAGCCCCATCGCTATACCCGTACCAGGGACTGCTACGAAGACTTTGTCAGGGTTCTGTCCCGTTGTGATGTGCTGGTTTTGCTGGAGGTCTATCCGGCGGGCGAGGAGCCCATACCCGGCGCTGATGGCCGCAGTCTCAGCCGCAGTCTGCGTCAGCGTGGCGTGCTGGACCCGATATTTGTCTCTGGCCTCAACGAGGTGCCGGAAGTACTGGGCAACCTGCTGCGCGACGGCGACATCCTGTTGACCCAGGGTGCGGGTAATGTAGCTGCACTGGCCCGGCAATTGTGTGAATACGACTTCTCGGGGGCGCCGGCATGAGTCTGGCCCTGGACAGTCTGCGCGGGCAGAACCTGGCGGTGTTGCTGGGTGGAGCTTCTCCCGAGCGGGAGGTCTCACTCAAAAGTGGCGAGGTGGTCTGCGGCGCGCTCGACAGTCTGGGCGTGAATACGCTGCCCCTGGACACGATCCAGCCCGATTGGTGGAGACAACTGACCGGGCTGGACGGCGCCTTCATCATTCTGCACGGGGGCGCTGGAGAAAATGGCGCCGTGCAGGGCGCGCTGCAAACCCTGGGCGTGCCCCATACCGGCTCCGGAGTGCTGGCCTGTGCACTGGCCATGGACAAATTGCGCTGCAAACGCCTGTGGAAGGGTCTCGGCCTGCCCACGCCGGACTTTTTCGAATTGCACGGTGATAGTGATTTTTCGTCAGTACTCAAGCAACTGGGCCCGGTTTTCGTCAAGCCGGCAAGTGGAGGTTCGAGCCTCGGAGCCGGCCCGGCGGAAACAGCCGAGGCCCTGGCCGCGGCCTGGGCGCAAGCTGCCCGCTATGGTGGCAGCGTGCTGGCCGAACGTCTTGTGGAGGGTGGGGAATACACGGTTTCCATACTGGATGGCAAAGCTCTGCCGGTCATCAAGTTGGAAACCGACAACGAATTTTACGATTACGCGGCCAAATACCTTTCCGAGGATACCCGTTTCCTTTGCCCCAGCGGTCTCGGCGTCAGGGAAGAGGAAGCGCTGTGTTCACTGGCATTGCAGGCCTTCTACTCCCTGGGTTGCGAATCCTGGGGGCGAGTCGATTTCATACGCGACCGGCTGGGAGAATTCTGGATTCTCGAAGTGAACACCGTACCCGGCATGACCAGCCATAGCCTGGTGCCGACGGCGGCGCGGGCTGCGGGAATCGAATTGCCTGAACTGGCCGGGCGTATCGCCATGAGCCTGCACAGAGGATCCGACTGATGGCTGGCCAACTGCGGGTTTGGGCTGAAGTGACAGGTCCGCTGGCCAGGAAGCGGTTACGGCTGGTTTTCGGCGGCTGCCTGGCGATGCTGGGCGTAACGGCGTTGACCCTGCTGGGGGTATATGTCTACTCGCGCCTGGCCCAGATTCCAGTAGAACGGGTTGTGTTCAGTGGCGATATGCAGCACATATCCCGGCAGCACTTGGAAACCCTGGTCAACGAGAATCTGAATGGGGGGTTCCTGACAGTCGATATTGAGCGCATGCGCACTCCCCTGGAGAGGCATCCCTGGGTTTTCAAGGCAGTGGTAAAGCGGCGCTGGCCTGGTGCGCTGGAGATCAATATCACTGAACAGATGCCAATTGCACTTTGGGGAGAAGACAGTTACCTCAATCATCAGGGCGAGGTGTTTACCCCGCCGGTATACGAGGCCCTGCCGGAACTACCCAGCCTGCAAGGACCCGATGGCAGCCAGTTGCAGTTGATGCAGCACTACCTGTTCATTCGGGAACAAATCCAGGAACTGGATTTACAAGTGGTCGCATTGAATATGGATGTCCTGGGCGGATTGGTGGCGCACTTGCACGACGGTAGTGAATTGGTATTCGGGCGCGGCCGCTTGCAAGAGAAACTGGCTCGCTTCATAGGTGTCTACCTCGCGGACCTGGAAGGACGGAAAAATCAGATACGCTCAGTAGATTTGCGCTATCGCCACGGTTTGGCCGTGGCCTGGCGCACCGGGTAACGGGTCGCGGCGGGAGGAATCGGCAGATGGGCGGCGCACAGGGTAAAAGCATGATCGTGGGGTTGGATATCGGCACATCCAAGGTAGTTGCGATGGTCGGTGAAATCGATGACGCCGGGGCTGTCGAACTGCTGGGCATAGGCTCCCAACAGAGCAACGGCATGAAGAAAGGGGTGGTAATCAATATCGAGTCAACGGTGCAATCGATTCAGCGCGCGGTGGAAGAGGCCGAGTTGATGGCAGGTTGCCAGATACACTCGGTCTTTGCCGGCATTGCCGGCAGCCATATTCGCAGCATCAATTCCCACGGTATTGTCGCCATCCGCAGTGGAGAAGTGCAGCCAGCGGATCTGGAGGGCGTGATAGATGCTGCCCAGGCGGTAGCCATTCCCGCGGACCAGCGGGTACTGCACATTTTGCCCCAGGAATACATCATCGATGATCAAGAGGGTATCAGGGAGCCGTTGGGCATGTCCGGAGTCCGCCTCGAAGCGAAGGTGCACCTGGTCACCTGCGCCACCAATGCCTCCCAGAACATTGAAAAGTGTATTCGCCGCTGCGGCCTGGAAGTGGAAGACATCATCCTGGAACAACTGGCCTCCAGCTATTCCGTATTGACCGAAGATGAGAAGGAACTGGGGGTATGCCTGGTGGATATCGGTGGGGGCACTACGGATATTGCCGTGTTTGCCGATGGCGCCATCCGCCACACCGGGGTGATTCCCATTGCCGGGGATCAGGTAACCAATGATATTGCCATGGGTCTGCGCACCCCTACCCAGCATGCCGAGGAAATCAAGATCAAGTACGCCTGCGCCCTGACCCAGATGGCGCGGCCTGGAGAAACCATCAAGGTGCCAAGTGTGGGTAATCGCCCACCCAGGGAACTGTTGCGCCAGTCCCTGGCGGAGGTAGTCGAGCCGCGCTATGACGAACTTTTTTCACTGGTGCAGGCGGAGTTGCAACGCAGTGGTTTTGAAGAACTGATACCCGCCGGACTGGTTCTCACCGGGGGTACTTCCAAAATGGATGGCGTCGTGGAACTGGCGGAAGAAATCTTCCATATGTCGGTGCGGGTTGGCCACCCGGAGACGGTGAGCGGACTCAAGGATATCGTGCGTAATCCCATCTACTCCACCAGCGTGGGATTGCTGTTATATGGCGCCCAGGCCGTGGCGCAAGGCAGGTCCGGCCGCGCGGTGTCTGAACCGGGGCCGTTGCAGCGGGCAAAAGCCTGGATTCAGAAAAATTTTTAGCAGTAAACAAACGCCGGATGCGAATCCGGCATGGTCAAAAGGGAGAAAACTATGTTTGAACTGGTAGAAAACATGCAAGAGGGTGCGGTACTCAAAGTCATCGGGGTCGGTGGTGGCGGCGGCAACGCCATCAAGCACATGATCGCCAACAAGGTGCAGGGGGTGCATTTTCTCTGCGCCAACACGGATGTGCAGGCCTTGTCGGATGTCGATCCCGGGCTGGTGCTGCAATTGGGCAGTACAATTACCAAGGGACTGGGTGCAGGCTCCAATCCCGATATCGGCCGGGCGGCGGCCGTGGAGGACCGTGAGCGCATTGCCGACGCGCTGAGCGGTACCGATATGGTTTTCATTGCGGCCGGCATGGGTGGCGGCACCGGCACCGGCGCAGCTCCGGTCGTGGCGGAAATCGCCCACGACATGGGCATTCTCTCGGTGGCGGTGGTCACCCGACCGTTCCTGTTCGAGGGCAAGAAACGCAGGGAAGTGGCTGAGCGGGGTATTCAGGAATTGGCAAAACATGTCGATTCCCTGATTACGGTCCCCAACGAAAAACTGTTGGATGTGCTGGACAAGAAATCCAGTCTGCTGGATGCTTTCAAGGCAGCCAACGATGTATTGTTGGGTGCGGTGCAAGGTATCGCCGATCTGATTGTTCGTCCCGGAGTGATCAACGTGGACTTCGCCGATGTACGCACGGTTATGTCGGAAATGGGTATGGCCATGATGGGCAGCGGCTGTGCGGTGGGCGATAACCGGGCGCGGGAAGCGGCCGAAAAGGCTATACACAGCCCGTTGCTGGAGGATATCAACCTGCAGGGGGCCAAGGGTATTCTGGTAAATATCACTGCCGGTATGGACTTTTCCGTGGACGAGTTTCGCATTGTGGGCGATACCGTGGAGGAGTTTGCCTCCGAAAATGCCACCTTGGTCACGGGTATGTCCATCGACCCGGAAATGAGCGAAGACTTCAAGGTGACGATCGTTGCTACCGGCCTGGGTAGGGACCCCATGGCGCCGCCGCTGCAGGCTGTGGAAAGCAACACGGAAAATTCGGTTCCCAAAGCGCCACTTGAGCAGGAGAGAATCAATCGACCGCTAATCCGGCATAATTCTTCCCGGGCCATGGGCCAGGAAGCGTTGGAACCGACAGCGGCGGTAGGCCAGGAAGACTACTTCGACATTCCCGCCTTTCTGCGTGGACAGGTAGACTGAGGAGCCGCCTTACGTGCGGTTCCCCGGATAAGGCTAGCCGAGGCGGCCTGCACCGCCGTGACTGGCTGCATCAGCGCCGGAGCTTTGCAGAGGTGGGATGCCATACTGGCGCAGTGTGCTCTCAAGCGTTGGCTGTCCAAGGCGGATACGCTCGTCGGTGAGTAAAAAGGAAAACACATAGCCCAGGCCGAGAATAAGGACCCCGATCAGGAAGCAGTAAATAAGGGCTCGATCAGGATATAGATCTTTCAGTAAGCCAACATAGAGTGGGCCGAAAATGCCCGCCGCCGCCCAGGCCGTCAACACCGCACCGTAGATGACTGACATCTTTTTCGTTCCGAAGACGTCGACAATGAAGGACGGCATGGTTGCGAAGCCGCCGCCGAAACACAGCAGGACGTAACAGATCAGTGCTGAAAATATCCAGGGATCACGTTCCGTCATCAAGATGCCGAAAACGATCATCTGGCTGGCCAACAGAATTCTGAAGGTTCCCACCCGGCCAATTCGATCCGACAATAGTCCCCAGAGCAGCCGTCCCGCTCCATTGCATAAGGAACTTGCCGCGATTAGCGTGGCGCCATACCTGGCCAGGGTTTCCGGGTCCAGCGAAGGGTCTGCCAGTCCCCAAACATCCTGCAGTAGCGGCGACTGAAAGCTGATCACGGAGATTCCGGCAGTAATATTGAAAAAAAATACCAGCCACATGATGACAAACTCGCGCGAGCGCAGACAGTCGGCAACGGAGCCGGGCTGAGCGGCTTCTTCTGCTTCCGCGCTGGCCAAAGCGACGCCCGAATCGGCTGGAGGATTACTCAGCAGCAGGCTGGAAGGGACCAGAATGCAGGCGAAAACGATACCGAGCCAGGCGAAGATGAGCGGCAGGTCTCCGTCGGTGCCCAGCATCAGCAAAGGCGCCAGTATCTTGCTCAGCAACAATGCGCCTACCCCGAATCCCATGATCACTACGCCCGTCGCCAGCCCCTTGCGTTCCGGAAACCACTTGGCCGTTGTCGCCACGGGAGTCACATAACCCAGCCCGATGCCCGCCCCACCGATGACCCCATAACCTATGTAGAACAATAGAAGAAGGTCCAGGTGAAGAGCGAGCCCGGCCAGTAGATAGCCAACCGAAAAAAGCAGACTTCCAGCCAGGGCCAATCGGCGTGGCCCAAACCTGGGAAGCATCGCACCGGCCCAGGCCGCCGCTATACCCAGTGTGAAAATGGTAATGCTGAATGCCGCTGCGGTTTGCGTGAACGACCAGCCTTCCTGCTGGATCAGCAGGGTCTGGAAGAAACTCCAGGCATACACAGTGCCGAAACAGAGCTGCAGCAGGGCGCATAGCAGTACGGTAACAACCCGCGGAACAGTTACCTGCATATCACTGTTCTCCGCACCTGCCGCAAAGCGGCGGTTCAGACATTTCCCTCGGCCGTTGCATTGGAGGAATTCTCGACCTCATTCAACTCTGCAAAATAGAGGAAGAGCCGGGCGAGTTGACCGGCTTCGTCCTTGCGGGCCAGGATTTTATCGCCCTGGGAGATGCCCTGCTCGCGGTCGCGGGCCAGTTTTACCGCATAGGCGAGCAGTGTTTCGATCGGCTTTGCGGCGAGATTGACAAACCAGATGGCGGCGAACACGCCCACAATGAAGATGGTGGAGATAAGATAGGCTTGCTGGCCAACCGCCCTCTGAATCTTCAGCGCAATAAAGCCGGTGTCCATGCCTATGTGAACGGTGCCCGCTACCCCCGCAAGAATCGGGCTGCCGACCTCGACAAAGTCACCCACCCCGGGCAAATGGCGCTCCACGGTATCCATGTGAAACGGGTTGCTGGAGAGGATCTGATCCGGGATCCCGGGCACGAAGGTATGGGCGAGGAATTCTCCCGATTCGTCGGTAATGTATATATAGCTGATACCCTGAATTTCGACGAACTGGTCGATCAGGGATTGCAGGACTGACAAGTCTCGATTCAGGATGATATCGACACTGGAGTCGGCGATGGTCTTGGCAATGCCCTTGCTGTTGTTTTCGTATTCCTTCGATAAATGCGTATCCACCGTATAGATGCAAAGTATTGAGGTCGATACGCCGATCAGACCGAACAGCATGAAAATGCCGAACAGGGTCTTTTGGAAAAGTTTCTGGATATTCATGTCATGAAAACCTTTGCTCCCAATTGTCCAGGGTGATGAAGCGGTCGTCCTCGACGATGGTGTAGTAGACCCGTTGCAAGCCCTGCCGTCTTGAGGCGGCAAAGGATATCTTTTCGCCGATGCCGAGGTCGAAGTTCTTGATACTGAAAGCGGCGCTTTCGAGATCACTCCGTTGCGGATGGTCACCCAGGCGCTGCAGGAGTTCGACCATCAACTTGGCATTGAGGAAACCCTCCAGGCTGACAAAGCTGTACGGGAAGGGTGTGTACTCTTCCTTGAGTAACTCCCGCGGGGCCTGGGGGTTATGCTGTCGTATCAACTCACGATACTCCCTGACCGCCGCTATGGAGGTGTCGTGATAACTGGGAACGACTTGAGAGTTGACCAGTAAATCCGTATATCGGCGGCTGTCGCTACGCCCTTGCTTGACCATCTTGAGGAGATTTTCGCTGCCGACGAAGGAGAGATTTGCGATCGGCACACGCAATCCGAGGTCCACCGCGTCGCGTAGGAAAGCCGCGCAGGCGGCATAGGAACCGATACAGATCACGGCTTCCGGCTTTGCTTTCTGGAGTATTTCGACTTGCATTCGCATACTGCCACTGAACTTGGTTCCACGCTTATAGGTAGCTTCTCCCGCAATCATTTCACCGTGGGCTTTCGCTGCCTTGCGTACGCCCGCCCAGCCGCTGCGTCCGTATGCATCGGCTTGATAGAACACGGCGATGCGGCGCCTGTTCAACGCCATGAAATTATCCACCAGGCCAGCAGTTTCCTGGAGGTAGGAGGCGCGCAGATTGAATGCAAACTCCCCGTAAGGAGGTTCGCGCTGGGGCTGGGCGCCGGTAAACGGAAAAAACAGGTAGGTCTTCTGGTCCTGGAACTTCTTCAGGATGGGTAATATGCGAGCCACTGTTGGCGTCCCAACGTAACCGAACAGGGTAAATACCCGGTCTTGCAGCATCAGGGTCATGGTGTTTTCGACGCAAGGGTCCGGTTGGTAGCCGTCGTCGTAGGTCTTGAGAACCACATCGCGGCCCCTTACTCCGCCGCGCTGATTAATCTCGGTGAAGTACGCGGTGGCTCCCCGATACAGTTCGATACCGAGGCCTCGCGAGGGGCCGGAGAATGCCGCCGACATTCCGAGAACAATTTCTCCGCTGGTCAGCCCGGCAGCCACCGCTCCGGTGTCCGGAATGTTCTCCCCCGCCGGGTTGTTGCGGCCTGCCTGTGCAGCGATGACCGAAGAGCTCAGCCAGGGTGCAAGCAAGTATCCGCCCAGGCCGGAACGGAGTAAGGTTCTTCTGCTCATTGCGCACATTTTGCGCTTGCTACTCCCTCTGCGGTTGCCATTGGAAAGATACGGGCTCGTGAATCCGTGGCCGGTATTTGGAAAGTGTAGTGTGAGCAGTTGCTATGAGCAATCGAATTTACCGGTTTAGCGCCTGCCGGATGGTTTAGCAACGGCTGTAGTGTGCGCGGTCTCGCCATGGCGCACCCTCCGGGCACAGGGCCCCTACGGTGTGGGGGGCCGTCACGTAATTGCCAGGATCAACCGAACCACCGCCGGACCTGTGTTCGTCCGAGGGGTCGCACAAGTGCGACCCGCATACCATCAATGCCCGCATGACCGGCAGCGGGCCTTGTACCCGGGGGGAATGTACCTGCCAGGCGCCTTGAGAGTTCCGATTTTTAAAACAGCACTTGAGTTTTCCCGGTGACTTGTGCAGGCTCGAACTCAATAAAGAATAGTCATGACAAGCGTTACGAAATTTCAACTTTCCCCGATTCTCCTGTCCTTGGCGGCGCTGTCGCCCTTGCCGGCAGCGGCGCTGTCCGTTGAGAACGGCCTGACACTGGAGGAGGTCACCGTGACTGCCCGGCGCCATGTCGAGTCGCTGCAGGAAGCCCCCCTGGCGGTTTCGGCCCTGAGCGGGGCCGCGTTGCGGGATATCGGCATAACCAACCTGGCGGATATTACCGAACTGATACCCAACCTACAGGTATCGCGGCCGTCGCGGGATGTCAATATCCATATTCGCGGTATCGGACCAACCAGGGGCGCCGGCAACATTACCGAACTCAGTATCGGAGTTTATATTGATGATGTATTTCTGCTGAAACCCCAGGGACAACTTGTCGATTTGGCGGAAGTGGAATCGGTTCAGGTATTGCGCGGCCCCCAGGGCACCCTGTTCGGCAAAAACACCACGGGCGGGGCGCTGGTGATCACTACCGCTAAACCGGGGCAGGAGTTTGCCGGTTTTGTACAGCTAAGCTCGGGTAACGGCGGCCGTTTCGACGCCAGGGGGACTGTCAATGCTCCATTTAACGAAACCTTGTTCAGCAAGCTGACGATTTCCAGCGCGCGGGCGGACGGCTTTTTCCGGGACCCTGTGCACGGTACCGAACTGTCTGATGAAAATCGCCTTGGAACTCTGCTGCAATTGCGTTGGCTGGCCGCGAAGGAACTGACTGTCGACGTTTCGGTCTATCGCCACCGCATTCGGGAAAATATGCTGGCGATGGGAGATTGTGTGGTGACCAATCCTCAGGCCGAGGTTCCCGCTAACGCCCTGATCACTCCACGCACGGGTTTCAGTGAGATGTCCGAATTTTGTGAGGAAGTGAACACTTTACACGGCGGCGTAGCTCCCTACCCTGATCCTTCAGGGCAGTTCAAACTGGATGCCAGCCAGGCCTCCCTGAACATGCACTGGGAGTTTGATGAGGGTCATGGTTTCAAGAGCATTACCGCCTGGCGCAACCAGAAAACACCCAACATCCTGTACATCAATCCCTATGCCGGATTTCCCTCCGGCGAGAGAGCCCTTGAGGATGGCGACTCAAGCTATTTCAGTCAGGAATTTCAAGTCAGTGGAGACCTTTTCGGCTATCTGGTATACACCGCCGGCCTGTATTACATGAGGGAAGAGTCAGATTCCGGCGTGATAGAGAGATTTCTGGGTCAACAGGGAGTTTTGGGGTCGTTGGAAGAAACAGTACCCACGGGGCTGGTGGCTGCGCTCACCAATCTGGAGCGGGTAGGGCGGCAAAAGGACAACAACACATACGCCGGCTATACCCAGTTGAGTTGGAACGCCACTCCCCATCTCGAAGTAACCGCCGGCATGCGCTACGGACATGAGCAGAGAAAGTTGCAGACCCAATGGGCCGAGGCTCTTCCACCAGCGCAGGCCTACGCCGGTCTGGCCGGCGCCATTCCGATTCCCGGGGCAACTGCTCTGCTGCCTTACGATACATTCTTCAACCTTACCGAGTCGCTATTACCCCTGGCTCTCCGAGCACCGGAACAACTGCGGGCGTCAGAAGATTTTGACAGTTTCACTCCAATGCTGAGTGTAGCCTACCGCTTTCCCAAGGCTGCCCTGAGAGGCATATTCGACCGGTTGATGCTCTACGCAAGCTATACAGAAGGCCACAAGGCCGGAGGTTTTTCCGATTTTGCCGCTGGTGAGCTTTTGGCTTTCGATGAAGAGGAAATCGGCAGTTTCGAGTTGGGTATGAAACTGGATGCCCGGGATAGCCGGCTCCGGGTCAATGCGGCGCTATTCAGCATGCAATATGAAAATATGCAACTTTCCGTGTCTCGCCCCCACCCCGACCCCGGTAGATTCGGCTCCATTCAGGGTGTGACCAACGCTGCCGAATCCAGAATTGATGGCGCTGAACTTGAGGCTACCTGGCTGCCTGCCAGGGACTGGACAGTCCACCTCAGCTTCAGTTACGCCGACGGCAAGTTTGCGGAGTTCGATGATTTCCTCATCAACCCCAGGACCGGTGAAGCATTTGCACTCGACCGTTCCGATGAGGCTCTGCCGTCACTGCCGGAAACCTCCATCAGCCTGGGGATTCAGTACGAGTGGGATACTCGTTCAGGCAACTGGCTGGCGCGGCTGGACATGTATCACCGGGACCAGATTTACTGGGGCTTTGATGGGCTGACCTGGGACATACCCGAGGCCCGTGAACAAGCTACCACGGATAGTGTCAGCATTTTCAATGCACGCCTGAACTGGAATATCAATGACCGCTTGTCCATGGCTGTGTGGGGAAAGAACCTGGCGGACCAGACCTATTTCGACGGCGGCGTGGGCGAGGCGGCCAACCTGGGCCATGTAGTCAAGATATTTTCTCCCCCCAGGCGCTATGGAGTAGACCTTCGCTATCAATTCTGACCGGCGCCATGTACGGACTAACCTAATCTGACCTGGAACCGGTTACGGTGGTTTTTTACGGCTGGGCTCCAGGGGTTATGCACAATTCAAAATTGTCATCAGAATTTCACAAAACTATCACAAACTTAGAAACTACTTTGACCAAAAAAGATTAAAAATAATTTATAACTATTTGTTTTTATTATATATTAAATAAACCATGCATTTTTTGATCAATTTCTCGCCATGCCGAGGAATACTGCCAATCCCTACGGAGCCGTACAATATATCCACTAACTTATCCACAGAATTTGTGGACAACTGTTATTCCGTCCTGTAACGAAAAAGCTGACGCTGGTAACAAAGCCGCCCCACACTCCCCCAGGACAGCCGGTGTCTACTGCGTATAGTGGCCATAGAAAGCCAGCAGGACAAACGCGGCCACCGCCGCCAGTATTGCTGCGCCACCCAGGGCCAACGGGTGGCGCTGTTGAATCAGCTTGATTCCCACGGTGGCCCGGTCAACCTTGATGCCGGTTCTGAACAGGGGCTGGAAGCGCTCTTGTAGCGCGGCGCTGCAGAACCTTGCCGACAAGCGGTTTCCCAGGTACACGGCCACATCGTTGATCATGACAAAGTTCCGAAAATACTGAATTTCCGGGCCTATGCCTACCCGGTAGGTATTGCTGTGATCAACCACGATGAGGCGGTTTTCCAGGGCTCCCAAGTGGCCCCGGCAACCCTGTTGCAAGGCCAGATAGAGCCCACCGGCGCCGGCCAGCAGCAGACTGATGGCCAATGTGGCCAGGGCGCCAAAGCCCAGTAACCAGCAGCCTGCCAAAGCTGCGCTTGCGGTCCCGGACAGGAACAAGCCAAGTCGGCGCCAATCGGTTGCCACATCCAGAGCCAGCCATTCTATGTTTTCGCTCTTGATATCCAGGCCAAGTTCACTGCCGCTGGCGGGGGCGGTGTAGACACGGCCATGCATGATGTGTAAACAGGTCAGCGTCAAGAGGCCCGCCGCCAGACTGCACAGCAGCACCAGAATTGCAGTTCGCTGCGAACGTGACGAGTTCAATTCAGCTCGCTGTCCGGCCAGCACGGAGTCGAGGTATTCTGGAGAGAAATCCGCCTCCCGCACGGCCCTGCTGTCATAGCGATAGATGCGGCCGGTGGCGCTGTCGGCTACAAGGATTGAGGATTTCCAGCGGATCAGGCTGATCGGCCGGGCCTGGCTGGGGAGCGCTACGCTGCGTTCAAACCGCCAATCCGGTGCAAACAGATACAGACCCGCGCTGCCGCCATCCTCCGACTGCATGGTTGTCCACCAGCGCTGCTGGTGGTAGAGCAAGGCGCCGGGAAAGACTTGCCTGCCGTTAACAGCAACTTGCGCAGGCAGAGGAATATCTTCCAGCCGCTTGCCAAAATCCCGGTTATCGGGCTTCAGCACGATGACGGCATTGGACTGCGCCTGGGTCAGGTAGAGAAGGCCTCCCTCAAACTGCAAGTGCAGGGGTGCGTTCAATTCCATGGTGGCCGCTGCCAGCAATTTGCCGTTTTTGTCGCGTTTTTCCAGCCGGTCTTCATCCGCCCTGGCCAGAAAAATGGTATTGCTGCCGCGCTCCACCAGAAAGTCCACTGTGCCCAGGCCGTTTACCAGGTCGACGCAAGCGCCGACACGTTCACAGCGCCGCAGGGAATTCCCTTCCCGTAGCTCACTATCCGGCAATCGCGCCGCGATACCTGTTTTCCGGGGGCCAGCAGGTTCCTGCAAAATCAGCAGTTCACCGTTACTGAAAAAGTCCATCCCCAGTAGCTGCCCTGGACCCAGTTCCCCGGAGTCCACTACCCCGGCGCCGGTACCCACACGGTTATGCCAGTGCAAGCGGCCACCGATCAGCACCACCGGTTGCTCTCGGGAGTCTATAGCCAGGGCCTGCAGTCCCCTGGCCGGGGCCGACGGGCTCAGCGTGTAGAAGCGTACTCCCGCCAGCGCCAATGCCAAAACTGCAACGCAGGTGGCCAACCCAAGGCTCCTGGCCCGGCGCTTTGCACTAGCATGTCCTGAGCCGGCCTGGATTGCGTGACGCAAGTTGAAAAAGTTGGGCGCGCCGCGCCGCTGTCCCCGAGCCGGGTCATGCTCCACAGTGGCCGGTTCCTCAAATCTTCCCGACACCCAAGGTGCCCCCCGCAGATGATGAATCCGAGATTTTCCGTATTATATGCCCTTTCCGGTGAATACTATTCCCAAGCCTGCGAACGCAGCTGAAGCTTGGCGCCATCAGCCGCTATTGCGTACGACTCCTGCGGCGATTTATCGTGTTGCGACTAGCGCTTGCAGCGCCTGAACAGACCATGGACATGGATCAGGAGGCAGAGTGGAATACCGGCATCCACCTTTGACCCTGCCGAGGCTCATGGCGAGGTGGCGCTCAACCATCGCGCCAGGGTCTTGGCGGGATCGGCGAGTTCCTCCACCGAGCTGTACAAGGACGCTTCCCAGCCGGTTTTTGGCAGGCCGGTAAATACCATCAGGTTGAGCGGATACACTTCGCTGTCGGTACAGCGGCGAAAATCATCCCGGAACAGGAACACCGGCTTCTCCCAGGCGATCGCCATGCCCAACTCCACCATTACTCCCTCATCCGGAGGACAGCCGTTGATCACTGCGAACAGTCCGTCCGCGTCGCGCACATCACGAAGATCGGCCTGACCGATCTCATAAGCCCAGCCGGGTTTCGCCTTGTCGATCTGAATGTTGCGGGCAAATGGCTCCCATACTTCGGCGCCCATCGACTCCAGTACCGCCACCAATTCCCGCAACGGACCCTCGCTCTGCTGGGTGGAGAAACCATAGGGGTTGGCCAGATAAAGAATTTTTCGGGAGTTCGTGTCGGCTTGCTGATCCGCAGCTACGGTACCGCTGGAAGCGAGCAGCAGCACTGCCGCCAGGGCAAGCGCCTTGCCGCCATTCTTGTCGCGGCCGGGTAGAGTGTTTGTTTGCACAGTTGCCTCCTTATTGGCGAATGCTCCCATTATGAGGGTGGTGGGATGTTCCGTCGAGGCTACGTTTAGCGTGGCGCCGGCGACGCATGTCAATGCACTGGGGTTGGTGGAGTGGCTCGGACGCAGTCGGCGAGTAGCGGCCGCAGCGGGCAACATGCACAGCTTAGTCCCAGCGGCGGATGCTGGTGCAACATCCGAAAGAATCAATGACTCTGAGGAAGCAACACGGGACACCCACCTCTTCAAGCAACACGGAAGCAACACGGGACACCCACCTCTTCCGAACCAAGCAACACGGGACACCCACCTCTTCCGAACGACCGGATTCCTCTTAAGTCGGAAATAGTCTCATTTTCCCTTCATTATCGGCCTAAAAGTCTCTACAATTGGTGTCGGAAGGGTCTTTAATGCCGAAAATGTCTATCGCCAAATCGCTGGACCGCATGTCGGAAGCATTCGTGTCCGACAAGTCGATCACGCGTGCAGTGTCGCGCGCGGTCAAGGCCGGCAAGCTGCGCAAGCTGGCCTCGCGGCTCTATACCAGCAACATGGCCGACCCACCCGAGGCGATAGTGGCACGCAACTTGTGGCATATCGTTGCCGGGTATTTTCCAGGAGCACTGATTGCCGACCGGACGGCGCTGGAGAACGCTCCGGCAAGCGATGGCTCGGTCTGTCTGATTACCGCGCGCGGCCAGGACATCACACTCCCGGGCTTCATCCTCCGGCCCCGGCGCGGTCCAGGACCGCTCCCTACTGATCGACCGTTTCTCGGTGAACTCTTCCTGAGTTCGAATGCGCGCGCCTTTCTGGAGAACATGCGCCGGTCGCGTGCGCGTGGCGGGCTCGTGGCTCGCACTCTCGGCCGAGCCGAGATCGAGGAACGGCTTGATACCCTCATCCGTCTTTCTGGTGAAGAAGCGGCAAACCGGCTGCGTGACGAGACCCGTTCCCTGGCGCCCGCCCTCGACCTCAAAGAGGAAGCTTCGGCCCTCGATGCGATGATCGGAGCCTTGCTCGGCAGCCGCAATGCTGAACTGACCGCGCCGTCCGCCGTCGCCCGCCGTCTGGGCCGCCCCTACGATCCAGACCGACTGGTTCTGTTCCAGGCCCTTCACACAGCATTGCGCGACCACCCCCCGCTCTCCCGCATAGCACCCATTCGAGGGCCCGAGGGCAATGCGACGCTCGCCTTCTTCGAAGCCTATTTCTCGAACTTCATTGAGGGTACAGAGTTTTCCGTCGACGAGGCCGCTGACATCGTGTTCCGCGGCGTCATTCCCAACGGGCGTCCCGCGGACGCGCACGACATTCTGGGCACTTGGCGCATTGTTTCCGATGAACGGGAAATGTCCCGCACTCCGGCAAATGCCTCTGAACTGGAAGCGTTTCTCAAGGACCGTCACGCATCGATCATGCAAGGTCGACCCGACAGGCTGCCCGGAACCTTCAAGCAGGCGGAAAACCGCGCCGGCTCCACCGTATTCGTCGCGCCGGACCTCGTGGCTGGCACACTGGCGCAGGGTTTCGGCCTTTACCGCAGCCTGGAAACGCCATTCCAACGTGCGGTATTCATGAAATTCCTTATCTCCGAGGTGCACCCATTCTCGGACGGCAACGGCAGGACGGCAAGGATCATGATGAACGGCGAGTTGGCGGCGGTGGGGGAAGAGCGCATCATCGTGCCCACCGTGTACCGCGCCAACTATCTCTCCGCGCTGAAGGCACTGTCACAATCCGGCCAACCCCAGCCCCTGATCCGCATGCTCGACTATGCGCAGAGATGGACTGCGGCCGTCAACTGGCGCTCGGTCGAGGAGACCAGACGCGAGCTTGACGATTGTAATGCCTTCCTGGATTCGATCGTGGCCGAGGAAGAGGGCAAGCGGCTACGCATGCCGGGAAGTACGCTGGTATGAAGGGAAATGGCATGAGTTCAACGTCTACCGCTCAATTCGACGGCATCAAGCAGTTCGAGGCGGGGCATAGGAAGATCGCCGATGACCTGCGAGCCAATTCCGATTTAACTCCTCTTTAGGAAAGAATGGGGTCGGTGACACTTGAGAATTATTATCAATTTTGACCGACTCCTTTAATTCGAGGGCAATTAAACGTCGGCCGAAACCCACGCCCCTTACTGACGAAGCCGCGCCAGGTTGCCAGAGCCCAGGTCCAGCGGCATGGTCACCCCAAGGCAATACGGGACACCCACGTCTATTGGCGGCACCGATTGTTTTTCTGATTTATCTTGAAATGATGGGTGGCCCGTTTCGCCCCCACGTTTCGCCCCCAAAATGCCAAGGGGATGAAGCAAATTCAGACAGGTGGGTAAATCCGTCACGCTGCGGATGCCCATTGCTGGTGTCCGGTTTGTCTACAGCGACAATCAGGATGAGAAAGCTGCCGCCCTGTGCCCTCAGGATTAAACATCTGGTTTAAGGATATGACAGCACGCATGTTACTCATTTCCTTCTACTGTTTTGCCGAAGTGCGGGGTGTACGTACAAATGGGGAGTAAAACCCATCAAACCCTGCAAATTTTGTCAAAACGAATAGGAACCAATAGCTATAGATAGCGGCGAATACCTATAGATAGTCTTCTTCATGGAGAATTTTCATACCTGAAGAAGCAATGTAAGCTATTAATAATACTGAATTATTCGAAAATAAGGGTAAAAGCCATAAAAAGGGGCATCAATCCTGTGTCAACGACCATATTCCTTATTATTGCGCAATTATGATATATATTGCGCAAAAGGCTGCCAAACAGGAAATAGCCGCAATACGGCAAGACATCTTCGGGAAGGTGCGCCAGTCGATACTCGATTATCGGTGCATTCCTGTAGCTGATGAAATACACTTCCCGCCATGAGTGAGGTGCACGTGAAGACCCCCTGTATCGGTGTTTGTTCGACCGGTATCGGTGACCGGGTCTGCCGTGGCTGCAAGCGCTTTGCCCACGAAGTGATTCACTGGAATAGCTACACCGGTGAGCAAAAGCAGTTGATTGAACAGCGCCTGGCCGATTTTCTGAGCCGTTGTGTGCAAAACAAATTACAGGTTATCGACAGTCAACGTTTGCGTTCCCAACTGGATACATGGCGGGTGCCCCGTTCCCCCGGCCGGGATGTCAACTGTTGGGCCTATTCCCTGCTCAAGGCCGGAGCCAGTCAGATTGAAGAACCTGAGGAATGCGGCCTGAAGATTGATGCCGAGTTTCGCCACTTGCCGCTGGCCGAACTTCGCGTGATGATCGACGAGGAGTTTTTCATTCTCTCTGACGCCTGGTATGAGCGCTACGTCGGATCGGCGGAAAACGCCTGAATCCGCCGTGGACAGTCTTGCCGGGGAACTGGCCGAACTCAGGGCTTTCCTGCCCTGCGCAACCCCACAGGCCTGGCTGCAATGGGCGCTGCAACATCCGCAAACCCTGCTGATCGACCATGCCAATTGTGAAAAGAAGGCTGCCTCCACCGCTTTGAGCATGCTGCATCGCTATGTGGAGCACGGCAGCCTGCTGCGAAAACTGTCGCCATTGGCCAGGGAGGAATTGCGTCATTTCGAACAGGTGATCACTATTATGAAGCGGCGGGGCATCGCCTATGTCCCTCTCGGCGCCGCCCGTTACGCCGGGGTCTTGCGCAAGCACATGCGCCAGGATGAACCGCACCGCCTGATCGATATCCTGCTCATCTCTGCGCTGATCGAGGCTCGCTCCTGCGAGCGTTTCGCCGCCCTTGCGCCGCTGTTGGACCCGGAATTGACGGATTTCTACCACTCGCTGCTAAAGTCGGAGGCCCGCCATTTCCAGGACTATCTGAATCTTGCCACGGAGTTCGCCGGGCCCGTGGAAGTATCGCAACGGCTGGCGCAGTGGCTGCCGCTGGAACGGGAACTGATTGAGTCGGCGGACTCCGAGTTTCGTTTCCACTCCGGGGTGCCGGGCTGAGTGGCGAGGGGTCAGGCTGCAGTGCAGATACTCAACTCTCCACCAGCACAGCGGATTGAATAATTACGTCTCCAACCGGGACATCCTGGTGCCCGGCAAAACCGTGTGTGTCGATGTTCCTGATTCTTTCCACCACCTCCATACCCGCATTCACCTTGCCGAATACCGCGTAGCCCCAGCCAGCAGTGGTGGGGGCCTTGTAATTCAGAAAATCGTTGTCCTCCACATTGATGAAGAACTGCGCCGTGGCCGAGTGGGGGTCCGAGGTGCGGGCCATGGCGATCGTGCCCAGGGTGTTCTTGAGACCGTTGCCGGCTTCGTTCTCAATGGGTTTGCCCGCCTTTTTTTGCTTCATACCGCTCTCGAAGCCTCCGCCCTGAATCATGAAGTTGCTGATGACCCGGTGGAAAATTGTTCCGTCGTAAAAGCCATCCTCTACGTAAGCAAGGAAGTTGGCGCAGGTTTTGGGCGCCTTTTCCCGATCCAGTTCCAAGGTTATATCGCCGTGAGAGGTATGCAGGATGATCATATTCGTTCCTTGTACATGCTTGAAAAGGCGCACATCATACTGGCTTTCGCCGGTGCAATGAAATTGTTTGTCCCCTATAATTCCCGCCCCTCCGGGCAGGCGCCGCACTTAAGCCGATGACCGAGTTGCCGACCACCGACAATTTTTTGCAGTCCATTATTCAGGCCGACCTCGCTTCGGGCCGCGTGCGTGAAGTAGTAACCCGGTTTCCGCCGGAACCCAATGGCTACCTGCACATTGGCCACGTAAAGTCGATCAGTGTCAATTTTGGCCTGGCGGAACAGTTTGGCGGGCGTTGTCATCTGCGTTTTGATGACACCAACCCGGAACAGGAGAGCCAGGAGTTCATCGAATCGATACAGGAAGATGTGCGTTGGCTGGGTTACCGCTGGCACGGCGAACCGCGCTATGCCTCGTCCTATTTCCAGCAGCTTTATGATTGGGCTGTTTATCTGGTTCAGCACGGGTTTGCTTACGTTTGTGATCTCTCGCCTGTTGAGGCCCGCGAATACCGGGGCACCCTGACCGAACCGGGCAGGAATTCTCCCTGGCGGGAACGTTCGGTCGAAGAAAATCTGCAGTTGCTGAGCCGTATGAAAGCTGGGGATCTTGAAGAGGGCAGTTGTTCCCTGCGGGCCAAAATCGACATGGCCTCACCGAATATGAATCTGCGCGACCCGGTACTCTACCGGATTCGCAAGTTGGCGCATCATCAGGCCGGCGCCGAATGGTGCATTTATCCGACCTATGACTACGCCCATGGGCAGGAAGACGCCATCGAGGGGATCACCCATTCGATCTGCACGCTGGAGTTTGAAGACCACCGCCCCCTGTACGACTGGTTTCTGGACAAGTTGCCGGTAGCTTGCCGTCCAGTACAACACGAATTCGGGCGGCTCAATGTCAGCTATACCGTCACCAGCAAGCGCAAGCTGAAACGGCTGGTGGACGATGGCGTGGTGACAGGCTGGGACGATCCCCGCATGCCGACGGTGGCGGGGCTGCGGCGGCGCGGTTATACCCCGCAGGCCTTGCGCCGGTTCTGCGACATGGTGGGCACAACTCGAAGCGGCGGGGGAGTGGATGTAGCCATGCTGGAATATGCCATTCGTGACTACCTCAACGAGCATGCGCCTCGGGCAATGTGTGTGCTGAATCCCCTGAAAGTTCGGCTCACCAATTATCAGGGGGAGGAATTGCTGACTGCCCCGGGACATCCTGCTCGGGACAATTTTGCCGAGCGTGAGTTGCCCTTCACCCAGGAACTGTATATTGACCGCAAGGACTTCCGCGAACAGGCCAACAAGAAGTTCAAACGACTGCTGCCGGGCAAGCGGGTCAGATTGCGCAATGCCTATGTCATCGAAGCAGAGCGGGCGATTAGGGACGAATCCGGAGAGGTGGCTGAGGTCCATTGCAGGGTGATAGACGATACGCTGGGCAAGGACCCCGCCGATGGCGTCAAGCCGCGTGGAGTCATTCACTGGGTGTCGGCCAGCGCCGGGGTGCCTGCCGAGTTGCGGCTTTACGGCCGGCTCTTCACCCACCCGGCCCCCGCTGGTGATGGCGATGACCTGACAGTTCATTTGAACCCCCACTCCCTGGTAGTAAATACCGATTGTATACTTGAGCCGAGCCTGGCCCAGGCCGAGCCGGGGCAGAGTTTTCAGTTTGAGCGCGAAGCCTACTTCGTGGCCGACCATCAGGACCATCGGCCGGGGCGCCCAGTGTTCAACAAGATCATTGAGCTGCGTGATACCTGGACCCGGACCGAACAACAGAATTGATGGAACTTCAGCTCTACAACACACTGAGCGGCGGCAAGCAGCGTTTTGTACCCCTGCACCCCGGCCGGGTGACCCTGTACGTGTGTGGGCCGACGGTCTACAACCTTGCCCATATCGGCAATGCTCGTCCCGCTGTGGTATTCGATACGCTGTTTCGCCTGCTGCAGACGCACTACGACGAGGTGGTGTACGCCCGCAACATCACCGATATCGATGACAAAATTATCCAGGCGATCCGTGAAAATGGTCGCGGCCTGGAGGAATTCACCGCGGAGTTTGCGGAAAAATACCGCCAGGACATGGACCAACTCAATGTTTTGCCGCCGACCGTGGAGCCCTGCGCGACCCACCACATGGCCGAGATGATTGACCTGGTGGAAACCCTCCTGGCCAAGGGGCACGCCTACCAGTCCGAGGGACATGTGTTGTTTGCGGTACAGTCCATGGCGGATTACGGCAAGCTCTCTCACCGCTCTTTGGAGGATATGCTCGCCGGCGCCAGGGTGGAGGTAGCCGCTTACAAGCGCTATCCGGGTGATTTTGTGCTCTGGAAGCCCGCTGCAAAGGATGAGCCGGGGTGGGCAAGCCCCTGGGGCCGGGGCCGTCCCGGCTGGCACCTGGAGTGTTCGGCCATGGCGCGTGCGCATCTTGGAGATACCATCGACATTCATGGCGGCGGCCGTGACCTCATCTTTCCCCACCATGAAAATGAATTGGCGCAGAGCCGCTGCGCCCACGGCGGCGATTATGTCAACTACTGGATGCACAATGCCTACCTGGACATGGATGGCGAGAAAATGTCCAAGTCACTGGGTAATTTTCGCCTGGTTCGCGACCTGCTGGGGCAGTACCACGGCGAGGTGCTGCGCTTTGCGCTGTTGTCCGCACACTATCGCACGGCATTGAATTTTTCCCTGGATTTGCTGGACAAATCACGGGCCGCGATGGATGGCTTGTATGCCAGCCTGCGCGAAGTGCAGGACCTCAGCCTGGACCTGGAAATCAACCTGAGGGATGAGGCGTTTTACGCGGGTCTCAACAACGACCTCAATACCCCGGTGGCCATAGCCGAATTGCACGCGCTTGCCAGACAATTGAATAAAGCGCGCGACAGAGAGAAACCCCGGCTCAAAGCCCGTTTGCTGGCTGCCGGGGATTTGCTGGGGCTGCTGGGGCAGGACCCGGAGGCCTGGTTCCAGGCTGCCGGGGAGGGGGAAATCGAGGCGGCGGAAATTGAATCGCTGGTTGCGCGGCGTCAACAGGCAAAAGACTGCGGGGATTATGTGGAGGCAGACCGGATTCGCGAACATCTCAGTTCGCGGGGTGTGGTGTTGGAGGATTCCCGCTCGGGCACCCAGTGGCGGCGGAAAAAAGGGGTCGGTGACACTTGAGAATAATTCTCAAGTGTCACCGGCCCCTTTTTGTGCGGCCTTGACGGCCCGGCGATGGCTGTGCAGCAGGGGTTCGGTGTAACCGCTGGGCTGCTGCACTCCCTGGAATATCAGCTCACAGGCTGCCCGAAAGGCCGCTCCGTCGTAAGCCGGCGCCATCGCGCTATAGCTTGGGTCAGCGGCGTTTTGCCGGTCTACCACTACGGCCATTCTTTGCAGGGTTTCCATAACCTGGTCCCGGTGGCAGATTCCGTGCAGCAGCCAGTTGGCAATGTGCTGGCTGGAGATGCGCAGGGTGGCCCGATCTTCCATCAGCCCCACGTTGTTGATGTCGGGAACTTTTGAACAGCCGACTCCCTGGTCAATCCAGCGCACCACATAGCCGAGAATGCCCTGGGCATTGTTGTCCAGTTCGGCCTGAATCGCGGCCGGGGTCAACTCCGTGCCGAGCAGGGGTATCTGCAGCATTTGCTCACGGCTGTCGCGGCTGTGAGAAGCCCTTTCCCGCTGTATTTCGAACACATCGACCTGGTGATAGTGCAAAGCGTGCAGGGTGGCGGCAGTGGGCGAAGGCACCCAGGCGGTGTTCGCGCCGGATTGCGGGTGGGCGAGTTTCTGCTCCAGCATGGCGGCCATCTCGTCGGGCATGGCCCACATCCCCTTGCCGATCTGCGCCTTGCCGGAAAGACCGCAGGCCAGGCCGGTGTCGACGTTATGGTCCTCGTAGGCCGTGAGCCAGGGTTGTGACTTCATTAACCCCTTGGGAACCATGGGCCCGGCCTGCATGCTGGTGTGTATCTCATCCCCGGTGCGGTCCAGGAAACCGGTGTTGATGAAAATCAGGCGCTCGCTGGCTCGGCGAATACATTCCTTGAGGTTGAGCGTGGTGCGCCGCTCCTCGTCCATAATGCCTATTTTCAGCGTGTTGCGCGGCATGCCCAGCAGGTCTTCCACCCTGCTGAACAGCTCCACGGTGAATGACACCTCGTCCGGTCCATGCATCTTCGGTTTCACGATATACACGGAACCATTGCGGGAATTGCGTGGGCCGCCGGTCTTGTTGAGGTCGTGCAGCGCCGCCAGGCTGGTGACGGCGGCATCCAGAATACCCTCGGGAATTTCCTCACCCCGGGCAGTTTTCACGGCCGGTGTAGTCATCAGGTGGCCGACATTGCGCACCAGCAGCAGGCTGCGCCCGTGGAGAGTGATTTCACCACCGGTGGGGGCGTGGTAGTGGCGGTCGGGGTTGAGTTTACGAGTGATGATTTTCCCCTGCTTTTCAAAGCTCTCCTGCAGCGTGCCCTGCATGAGACCCAGCCAGTTGGCGTAGGCTTCCACCTTGTCCTCGGCATCCACCGCGGCAATGGAATCTTCACAATCCGCGATCGTGGTCAGCGCCGATTCCAGCACAATGTCTTTCACACCGGCAGGGTCGTCCCGGCCGATGGGATGCTTGCGGTCAATGCACAGTTCCAGGTGCAAACCGTGGTGACGCAGCAGTATCGTTTCCGGTTCGCCGCCGGCGCCGGCATAACCCGCCAGTTGCTGCGGATTGCGCAGGCCTGC
Source organism: Halieaceae bacterium (assembly GCA_026710905.1). Taxonomy (GTDB): domain Bacteria; phylum Pseudomonadota; class Gammaproteobacteria; order Pseudomonadales; family Halieaceae; genus JAPOQD01. The sequence goes on along the minus strand of JAPOQD010000186.1, from coordinate 1,036 downwards.
CCGGGAGCCGTTGCTCAAAGTGGCGCTGAGCCGGCCCTCGACGATGGCGTATTGCCGTACTTCACCATGGCTGCCGTTGTCCAGTGGCGTCACCTGGTCCAGGTGTGACTTGGCGAAGTCGATCACCCGCTGACCACGGACCGGATCATATCCGGCTGCGGACTCGGCCTCACGCGGAATGGCATCCGTTCCGTAGAGGGCATCATAGAGGCTGCCCCAGCGGGCGTTGGCGGCATTGAGCGCGAAACGCGCATTTTTTACCGGAACCACCAGCTGCGGCCCCGCCAGAGTAGCGATTTCCGGGTCAACTCCGGTCACGCTGATTTCGAAAGGCTCAGCTTCCGCTTCCAGGTAGCCGATGTCTGACAGAAATTTCCTGTACTCGCCGCCGGAGAAACTGCCCGGAGACTGTTGTCGATGCCAGCCGTCAATCCGTGCTTGCAATTCCTCGCGCCGCTCCAGCAGCCGCTGGTTTCTGGGGGTGAATTCCTGCACCAGACTGCTCAGCCCCCGCCAGAAACCTTCCGGACTCACCCCTGAACCCGGCAACATTTTTTCTTCGATGAGTTGTAACAGGTCCGCACTGACAGAAAGCTGGTTGACGGGAACATGGGTCATGGTTGATCACACCTGGAATCGAGTTTCAATATTGCGGATGCCGGCGGTTTTTTGGTCACGGCGACGCGGGGCATGGTTCATTATGCAGGCAGGGCAAACGAGAGCAAGGTAGAATACCTGATATTCCACGGTGTTGGTGAATAATGCGGCGGTCCTGGAAGCAGCGGGTGTCGTTGTCGAATGCAATCCCGTGCTTCTGAAAAAAGGGGTCTGACCCCTTTTCTACGACAAGGAAAAAAGGGGTCTGACCCCTTTTCTACCCCGAAGGGTGCGCCAAGGCGAGCCCCTACGAAATTGTGGGCGGCGTGTAGGGGATTAAAGGGCTCTGACCCCTTTTTTTTAGCGAAAAAAAAGGGGTCTGACCCCTTTTCTACCACCCCTTTTCTACCCGACAAAAAAAAGGGGTCTGACCCCTTTT
>JAPOQD010000198.1 GCA_026710905.1 Halieaceae bacterium | reverse complement strand
GCGGGATGCTTTCCCTCCTTGGCTACGCGCCCGAAAGATGCCGCGGCTCTGACCAGCCGCGGCATCGCCCTTAGTATGGCATTGGCTCCTCTACATTCCTCTTGTACAGATGTTTCGCCATGCTCTCGAAAATCTGCTTGATTTGCTCAGGGCTTGAGTCGGATGATATGTTGATCTTGATGTCAATGTTTGGCGCTGGCGCGGGAGCCCGGCTGTCAAGTTGTGTTTGTGGGGGCTGTTCCTGTACAGGCAACGGCGCAGACGGACTTTCCGAGTAGGCAACACCTTCTTGAGTCTGGCCAAAGTCAGCCAACGAACACAAAGCCTTGAACGTATTGGCAGTTCGCCTGACAGTTTGATCACCTGCTTCAGTATGGGACCGGAAGAAATTCACCAACTCGTCGTCGCTTCGAAGATGGGCATCCGGATAGACTTGATACAGTTTCGAATAGCCTTCTTCAATTGCGGCGGCGATCACTTTTCCTGATTGACTTTTGTCGCGAAATTGCCGCCATTTCTCGGTCGGTTTTCTGGACGAATCGACGAATCCGATAGACTGGAGGACCTTGGGAAAGGATTGATGGCTTGAAGATGTGAATCCAATTTCCTTAAGCCAACCCATGCTGGCTGTCTCCGGAATGCCCACGCTCTTGATTTCTTCCAGAAAGGCCGCCAGCTTATTGGGAACTGTGACGTATTGAAACTCTGCCATGACAATCTCCGATCGAAACAGTGAACTGTTGCACAGTGATGATATAGACAATTGCATAAAGAGTCAAGCGGATTGACTATATTTTAAATTGTTGTGGGCAACCACACAAGTCAATCTGGTGGTTCAGTAGTGCGATGAGCCGATCCTTACCGCTCTGCGCACGATTTAAATCGGAAGGCGTGGATAGAATTGCCGTGGAAATTGCAACGAGACAAGAGGCAACTGCACAGGTTTTGTGCGAACTTCCGTGCAACACAACATCGATTGTCTGTGATTAGGCGGGAAGAGTTTCGCTCCTCCGGCCTTTTCGCCTGACCCGTATCCCCCAGCTTGCCCCGCTCACTTCGCCGTTCGCGGGATAAACTCCGACGCTTTTCTACCAGCCGCTGAACCAGTCGCAGGCGCGACGCGGTCAACCCCATCCGAATTGACAAGCTGGAAAGTGTATGCGAACATGGGTTTACATTGTTGGCGGGTCTTGCGCCCGGGTATACGCTGCAGCGTCAGGAATACGACATGACGACAGACACTGAAGAACGAGTGGCCCGACTGGAAGGCGCGTACGAGCACCTGGCCACGAAGTCCGACGTAGAAGGGCTGCGTGGTGAGATGAACGGGCTGCGCGGCGAGGTGAGGCTGCTGGCCAGTCTCGTGGTAGGCGTCCAGATTGCCGCTGCCGCGCTGATATTCTCCAGGATTGCGGGATAGGGACATGACGGCGCAAAGGATTTCCGGGGTTATCCCGCCGGGTTGGCGCCATGCCGACTGCCTGCAAATGCTCATGCAAGGTCCGCAAACCCGTTTGAGCGCCGATCTGTTCGCCGATTTCTCGCTGCATCTGGCGCAAACCCAGGCCTAAATCTGCCCAACGACCGATGCGATCACAGACTTCATCCCGGATTTGTTGACAGGCTTTGTCAGTGGGTTGGCTGCCTAATTCCGACAAAAAGGATTTGATTCCAGATCCCTGATGCCTTATCCCGGAATACATGACGTGACTCCAGTTTTTCTGCTTTGCCAGGATAACTGGCATGAACTGGTTTTCACGTCCTTTCCATTTCAACCGACTTCGATTCACAACCTGACTGGCAATGATGCGCTACAATGAACAAATAGTCCTGATTTAGGAGAGTTGGCCATGCGATACATCTTTTTTACCCTTATCCTGCTCCTAAGCTTCGCGCCGGCACTGGCGACCGACTACACGCTGGATGGAGACTGCACCCTCGGCGATGCCCTGAGAGCCGCCAACGCCGACATGGAGCGCGGCGCCTGCCCGGCCGGCGAAGGCGAAGACACCATCACGCTCACCGGCGACATCACCCTGACCGGAGAACTGCCGCGTGTCATCTCCGACATCACCATCGACGGCGCGGGCCATACCATCAGCGGGGACGGCGAGTTCCGCGTCTTTTATGTCGATATGGGCGGCGCGCTTACCCTGCAAAACATCCACCTGACGGAGGCGCGGGCTCACAACGAGGTCAGCTTCATCAGCGTCTGGGGCTCGACCGACTATAGCAGGAGCGGCGGCGCCATCCTGGTCAACCGCGGCAGCCGGCTGGAACTGGTAAACAGCCGCTTCACCGACAATGCGGCGGCGGACTTTGGCGGCGTGCT
>JAPOQD010000115.1 GCA_026710905.1 Halieaceae bacterium | reverse complement strand
GCCGGCATGGACTCCCTGTCCGAACCGATTGACCGGGAACGGGTGGGCCGCTGGATGGTGAATTTTCTGCGTGAACCCAATTAAAGGGGTCAGAGCCCTTTAATTTTAAAGGGCTCTGACCCCTTTAATTGACCCCTTTGGAAATTAAAGGGCTCTGACCCCTTTAATTTGGACCCCTTTAATTTAGTACGGCCGGTCGCCGTCTATGGTAATGCGCTCCATGCGCCGATGGGCCGGGAAGTAGTCGTTAGAATTAAAGGGGTCAGACCCCTTTAATTTTCCTTTAATTTTCCAATTTGCTGACCCCTTTGGAATTAAAGGGCTCTGACCCCTTTAATTTCCGTGCACATCAATCAGTTCAAAATCCTGGTTAACTCCGCCTTCACGATCCGATCATCCTGGGTCAACAGGGTTGCGCCCAGCACCCGTGCGGTGGCCACCAGAATCCTGTCGGCCGGGTCGCGATGAAACGAATCCGGCAACGCGGACAACTCCACCGCAATCGCCGGGGAGATACCGTATCGCCGAACCAGTGGCGGCGCCACCGCCTTGCCCAGCCATTCTCGCAGTGGAATCGTCAATTGGATACGGCCCAGGCTGTGCAGTGTCGCCACTTCCCAGAGCGAAATATCGGAGATCAACAGCGGGGACTCAGCACTGGCGGAATCGACCACATTTTGTTGAGCCGGCGAGAGCCTATGGTAGTCAGTAAGCCACCAGATCAGCACATGCGTATCGAGCAGGGCCATCATTTCCCGAGACTTTCCCAGTGTTCTTCGGGAACCACCGGCCCAACAATATCGCCAACCACGGTAACAGTTCCTTTCAACTCCAACTGGGGATACCCGGAGAGGCTTTGGCTCGCGGGCCACAACTCGGCCACGGGCTGCCCCCGCTTCAGAATAACCACCCGCTCTCCCGTTTTTCGCACCCGGTCGAGAATAGCCAGGCATTGGGCTTTGAAATCGGATGCGTTGATGGTTTCCATATGACCAGTATCAAGGACTAGTCATTTCTTGTCAAATTCTCAGACAGCATCGCTGAATACCCCGCCAGTTCCCGCTTCAGCACTGGCGCCAGCAGATACAGCCCGAGAATATTGGGCAGAGCAATCAGGAACACCAGCGCGTCGGAGAAGTCCAGCACGGCATCCAGTTCCATGGTGCAACCCAGGGCTCCGAAGGCGCAGAAGACGGCCTTGAAAATCAATTCCTTGTTGCGGCCTTCCCCCAGCAAATACGTCCAACCCTTCACACCGTAATAGGACCAGGAAATCATGGTCGAGAAGGCAAACAGCATGGCGATGAAGGAAAGCGGCAGGGCGGACCAACTCAGGGTGCTGGCAAAGGCGCGCGAGGTCAGTTCCACTCCCTGGACACCTTCACCGGCGAGGGCCGGTTCATAAATCGTGGTCAGGATCACCAGTGCGGTAAGGGTGCAGATCACCACCGTGTCGATGAACGGCTCCAGCAGGCCCACAAAACCCTCGGTGGCCGGCTGGCTGGTGCGCACCGCGGAGTGGGCGATGGCTGCGCTGCCCAGCCCCGCTTCATTGGAAAAAGCTGCCCGCTGAAAACCCAGGATCATCACGCCCAGGAAACCGCCGGTGGTGGCCTGGGGGCTGAAGGCTTCGCTGAAAATAGCGCCAACAGCCCAGGGCAGGCGCTCGAAGTTGATGGCGACGATGAGTAGCGCCAGCCCCACATAGGCCAGCGACATGAAGGGCACCAGCTTGCTGGTGACCCGCGCGATACTGCGCAGCCCACCAATAATCACCACCCCGACCAGCACTGCGAGAGCCAGCCCGAACAGCCAACCCTTCCCGGCAGCGGCGCTACTGTCGCCACCGGTCATGAATATAAACTGGTTGAATGCCTGGTTGGACTGAAACATGTTGCCAATGCCGAGGCAGCCCACCACGATGGCAAAGGCGTAAAAGGCGCCCAGGGGTTTGGCCAGGAACGGCAAGCCGCGTTCGCGCAAGGCCGCCTCCAGGTAGTACATGGGGCCGCCGGAGACTGTGCCGTCGGGGTTGATTCTCCGATACTTGACGCCGGCGATGCACTCCGTGAATTTGGTGGACATGCCCAGCAGGCCCGCCACGATCAACCAGAAGGTGGCGCCCGGGCCGCCGATGCTGATAACAATGGCCACACCACCGATGTTGCCGATACCAACGGTGCCGGACACCGCCGTGGCCAGCGCCTGGAAATGGCTCACCTCGCCGGGTTGGTGGGACTGTTTCGAGCCGCCGAGGACCAGACGCAGGGCATGGCCGAAGCCACGCAGGTTGATGAAACCGAAATAGAGCGTAAAAAACGTGGCCCCGGAAATCAGCCACAACACAATCAACGGCAATTCGGCGGAGCCGACCCTGACACTGTAGAAGATGAAAGAGGAAATGGCCGCGGCCAATGGCTCCACAGCGGCATTGATGGCGGCGTCGATGCCCGGGCCATTTTGAATTACCATGCCGTATAGTACTGTGGGAGCCGAGCCTTGTGCGAATTGGAATCCTGAAAACCGATCAGGTGCGCGAAGAACTGGTGGATGAGTTCGGCGAGTACCCGGACATGTTCATCGAGCTGCTGAAGTCGGTGGACCGGGAGCTGGAGTTCCGCGTATACGACGTGACAAGGGGCCAGTTACCCGAGCACCTGCACGCCTGCGATGCCTACCTGATTACCGGAAGCAAAGCCAGCGTGTACGAGGAGCTGCCGTGGATTCAGGCCCTGGCCGGGCTGGTGCGCCAACTGCACCAGGCTCGCAAGAAACTGGTGGGCATCTGCTTCGGGCATCAGTTGGTGGCCCAGGCCCTGGGAGGGCGTGCGGAAAAGTCGGAGAGGGGATGGGGCGTTGGCGTACACGCAGCCTGTTTTGCCCGCATTCCCGGCTGGCATGACTACGCCGAAGCGGAATTCAAACTGCTGGTAAGCCACCAGGACCAGGTGGTCGAGCCGGCCCCCGGCATGGAAGTGCTGGCGGGCAGCGACTTCTGTGAAAATGCCGTGTGCCAGCTCGGGGATCATATTCTCACTTTTCAGGGGCACCCGGAGTTCGTACCCGGCTACTCGGAGCAACTACTCAAGCTGCGCCGGGAGAATATCGGCGAGGAAAAATATCATGCCGGCATGGACTCCCTGTCCGAACCGATTGACCGGGAACGGGTGGGCCGCTGGATGGTGAATTTTCTGCGTGAACCCAATTAAAGGGGTCAGAGCCCTTTAATTTTGACCCCTTTAATTTGCTGACCCCTTTGGAAATTAAAGGGCTCTGACCCCTTTAATTTGACCCCTTTAATTTAGTACGGCCGGTCGCCGTCTATGGTAATGCGCTCCATGCGCCGATGGGCCGGGAAGTAGTCGTTGACCGGTTTGTGCTGAACGCTGCGGTTATCCCAGATGGTCAGCGCGTCCACGGACCAGCGGAAGCGGCAGCAATACTCCGGGGCGGCAAGGTGTTCGAACAGAAAAGTCAGCAGGTACTCGCTTTCCTTCGGGCTCAAACCGTTGACCCGCGTGGTAAACAACTCATTGACGAAAATGAGTTTCTCTCCACTCTCCGGATGGGTTCGAATTACCGGATGCACAACCGGCGGGTTGTCCTTGAGCGCCTGCTCCAGCCGTCCCCGGCCACCGGCCTCGGCCAGGCTCTCCTGAAAACCGTGGGCAAAGTCGTGAACCGCGGTTAACTCCCGCAACAGTGCCTGCATGGGGGCGGAAAGGCCCCGATAGGCGGCTGTCATGCTGGCGAACAGGGTATCGCCGCCAACTTCGGGAACGATTCGGGAACGCAACATGGTGGCCTGGGGCGGATGGGCCCGAAAGGTCATGTCGGAATGCCATTTTTCGATCTTGGTGGGCCGCTCCGGGGTGCTTTCCAGAATGGTAATTTCGGGAAAACCCGGCAAGGTAGCGTAGGCGGGATGCGTCTGCAGCGGCCCAAACCAGTCCGCCAGCGCTTTTTGCTGGGCGGCGTCAATAGGCTGATCGCGAAAGAACAGCACTTGGTGCCGGACCAGGGCCTGGCGTACTTCGGCGAAAGTCTGCCGGTCCAGCGGCTCGCGCAGGTCAATAGTACCCACTTCCGCGCCAAGGGCGCCCGCTACAGGCTCAATCGTCAAACTCATGCTGATCTCACAGACCCGCCACGCGGCGCCAAATGGTGCGGAGGTGGCGAGTCACAAAGCCTTGTCCGGTGCTGATACACAAGCCCGGAGATCCCACCAACGTTCGTCGCGAGGGCGTTGCAGCGCCGCTGTGGCGGGGCGCACGGACGGAAAGACGCTGAAGGCATAGTTGACACTATGTCGAAGCGGCTTGGAGGAGTACGCCCCGTCACAGCGAGTGATGCGGCGGCCACAGCAGGAGGTTGGTGAGATATGCGGGCTAGCCCGGTACTTCCAACAGTAGTTTCTGTGATGGCAATATCTTGTTAAGCTGCAATTTTCCGTCCAGAGGATTCAACCCATGGAGACAGTGATCGAATGGTTACCGCGCATAGGCGCCCTGCTTACCTTGCTGCTTGGCTTGGTCTGTTTCTTCAGACCCCAGCTCGTGACAGACACCATGGGCATTGAATTAACCAAACCGGAAGCCTGGTCGGAAATTCGCACCGTGTTCGGTGGTTTGATGGCTGGCACGTCTATCGGCGCCTTGTATCTGAATTCCACGGAGGTTTACCTGGCTCTGGGCCTGGGTTGGCTGTTTGCCCTGCTTGCACGGTTCTACTCAATCCCCAAAGACGGTATGACTATCAAGGGATTGATTCCGGCCTTTGTCATCGATGGCGGTTTGGCGTTTCTGTTTCTGAGTGGGTGCTTGTTGTAGAGAGTTCTGGAGCCGTGCCCGCGGCCACTGGGCATGGGTTGCAGCCACGCCCCCTGAACAGCGTCGGCTTCATCCCCTTCGGCGTACACCCGGCCGGGAAGTCCCACGGAGCACCTGGCGAACCGGCGAGCAAACTGTCCAGCACCAGTTCCGCGAGTGTTATCATGACTTACGGGCTGAATCCGCCAATCACGCTTTGGCGGGAAGGCCGCTGACTGGTGAGTGATAGGGTGGGCGCAAAACAAACAGCTAACAAGCAGGTAGCGGCGGATACGCCGGCCACTGCTGCGCGACGCGGCCGGGGCAGCGGGCTCATTGCCCCGCTTGCCCTGCTTCTGGCGCTGACTGCATTGGGCTTGAGTGGCTGGCAGTATTACCAGGCGCAACAGGTCCAGGCGAACGACGCCAGTCTGCGGCGGGCTCTGCAGACACAGGTCTCCGCTGCTGAAGCGCGTCTGCAAACCTGGCAAAACAATTCCCTGCAGGAACTCAACGACACCCAACAAAACCTGAATGAGCAGTTGCGGCAGTGGCGGGACGACAGCCAGGCTCGCTACGGCCAATTACAGGCGCTGTTGCAGGAGCAGCGCCGGCGACTTTCGGAACTGGAAGGAGTTGACCGCAGCAACTGGATGCTGGCAGAGGTGGAATACCTGCTACGCCTGGCAGGTCAGCGCCTGGCCATGGCGGCTGACCTGCGCTCGGCTATCGCCTTGCTGGGTAGCGCCGACGGGATTCTTCAGCAACTTGATCAGCCCGGAATGCACGCGGCAAGGATGGCGATCGCCGGGGACCTCGCGGCTTTACGCGGTGCTCCTCGCCCGGACATCGAGGGAACCTGGATGCGAATCCAGGCACTCGCTGGTCAAGTGGATAACCTGGCCCTGTTTACACTCCCTGCACCCATCGCTGACAGCCGGCCGGCGGAGTCCGCAGGCAATCAGCCGGCGGCCGGCCCGTTTCAACAGCGCCTGCAATCGAGTGTGCGGGCGGCGTTGCAAAAGCTTTCGAGTTATGTGGTGGTCAGGCGGCGTCAGGCGCCCTATGAGGCGCTCATGGACCCCCAGTGGGAGAGTATGGTGCGCCAAAACCTGCATATGTTGCTGGGGCAGAGCCGCTCCGCCCTGCTGTCGGGCAACCAAAAGTTGTACACGCAGAGCCTGGCCGACGCACGCCGCTGGCTGGCTGAATTTTTCAGCCTGAATGAAACCGGTGTGGCCGCCCTGGATGCCGAACTGGCGGCGCTGGAGGCGTTACCGGTGCGGCGGGAAGCTCCGGATATTTCGAATTCCATAAACGCCATCAAGGCGCTGATAAGCGCCCGGCTTCAGGCCGGGTTGACCCAATGAGACGCCGTTTCATCGCCGTCATGGCGGTGCTGCTGATAGCAGTCGCCGGCATGACGCTGATCAAGGTGGACCCCGGTTACGTGCTGGTCTCCTACGGCCTGTTCACATTGGAGAGCAGCTTGTGGGTGGCCTTGTTGATACTGATGGTGGTGGCCCTGCTGATCTATTTCCTGGTGCGGCTGCTGCGTGGGGTGCTGCTCAGTGGTGGTTCGATTTTCCGCTGGTGGGGTAACCGCCGTATTGAACAGGCTCGCAAGCTCACCTTGCAGGGTGTCTTGAGCTATCTGCGCGGAGATTGGAGCAAGGCGCGCCGAAGCCTGCTGCAAGCTGTGGAGGTCAGCCCGGAACCGGCGGTAAATTACCTGCTGGCGGCCCGGGCCAGTGTCCACCTGAACGAAATCGAGAAAGCTGAGGAATGTTACCTGGAGTTGGAAGCCGCTGGCGCCGACCCACAGGCCCTGGCGCTGAGCCGCGCCAGGGAAAGCCTGCATGCCCGGCGTTACAGCCAGGCCGCCACGGCGCTGGAAAGCCTGACTGAACCACCGAAGGGCAATGTTTTGTGGTTGACCACGCTCAAGGATGCCTACGTCGGAGCTGAGCGTTGGGCAGCGCTGGCGGAACTGTTGCCGCAGTTGAAGAAGTGCGCCGTACTGGATGCGGGCGCTCACCGTGAATTGGCGTTGCGGGTTCAGCGAAACCTGCTGCTCGAAGCGGGCCGCAAGGGGGTCCCGGCCCTGGAAAGCGCCTGGTCGGCCTGTCCCGATGAATTGCGCCGGGAGGGCGAAATCGCAGCTTGTTATGCGGCGCAACTGTTGGCCAATCAGGCCCATGCAGACGCTGAGAAGCTGCTGCAAAAATCCCTGAAGAAGGATTGGCATCCGCAGTTGGTGCGGCTCTACGGATTGACCCCGGGGCGGGATGCCAACCGACAGTTGCAGTTAGCGGAAAGTTGGCTGCAAGATTATCCTGAAGATGCGGAATTTCTGCTCTGTCTGGGTCGGTTGGCGTTGCGTAACAAGTTGTGGGGCAAGGCGCGGAGCTATTTTGAAACCAGCCACCGGCTCAAGCCGAGTTCGGAGACTTGTGCGGAATTGGCCCGCCTGCTGTTCAGCCTGGGTGAGCGGGAAATCAGCGCACAGTACTACCGGGAAGGTCTGCTTTTGCGGGAACAGGGATTGCCCGAGTTGCCCCTGCCCAAGCAAATTCCCGAAGTTGAATCGTAATTTCTCAATAACCCCGTGCGTAACCGTTTGGTATTGGCGTGATGACTGGCCGAGACCAGCGCCCTCGCGCCGTTGGGGACGCGCATGCGAGGCCCGCGGGCCCTGTGCCCGAAGGGTGTGCCATGGCAAGCCCCTACAAGGTGAAACGGGCGCTGTAACGCGTTTCTCGTTCAGGCTCATATGGCGTTGGACAACACTCGGCATTGTCAGTAGTTGCGATAATGATACAATCGCCAGCTAACCCAGGTATCTGGACCCGTTGAGCCTGACTGGATGAAGAATAATTTCATCGATCCTATGGCAATTTTCCGGCTTCGAGTGAAATCTTCCCGGCTCGTATCTGGGAGCAGGGCATTTTTCTCCAGGTGGTGCAAGACGGCATCCGGTTTCTCACCCCGCAAAATCCTCAAACGGTTGTTTGCTCTCGGAGTTGGCGGTCTGGTTTGCGCTTGTTCGCTTTCCCCGACGCAAGACATGCCGCTAGCCGATCAGGTAACGGACTTGCCGGAAGAATTTATCGACAGCAAAGCTACTGGCCCCTACCAACCACTGGAATGGTGGAAGGCATTCGCGGACCCGGTACTGGACCAGATCGTGGAAGCGGTTCTGGCTTCCAACTTCGATCTGGAACAGGCCGTTGCCAGAGTCGACCAGGCCAGGGCAAGAGCGCGTATCGCGAACGCCACAATGTTGCCGTTGGTACAGCCGGCGGCCGGGATCAACGACTTTGAAATGCCAACCAATGCAGGTATCGGCGCGCAATTGGATGAATTGGGACTGGGCCCGGAACTGACTCAAAGCTTCGGGCTTACTCTACCCGACCGCCTGGGACTGACCATGTACAGTTTCGGGGCGGAATTTTCCTATGAACTTGACTTCTGGGGCCGTAATCGCAACGACGCCCGAGCCGCGAACGCTGCGCGTCTGGCTTCGGAGTCTGACTATCTCATGGTCCGCATCGGTGTCCTTTCAGAAACCGTGCGCACGTATCTGGAGATTGTGGACCTGCGGGAACAAAGAAGACTGGCGGGAGAGATCATTGAAATTTTGCGAGATCGGGAGTCCTTCACAGAGAGTAGATACGATCGCGGCTTGAGTGATTCGTCAGGCTTGTACGCCGCGCGGCGGAATTTGCGCGATGCACAGGCCCGATTGCCTCGGGTAGAAGCGATGCTGGCAAACGCGGAAGGACGTCTGTGGGTCCTGCTCGGGGGATACAGTGCGGATTTGGCTGGCGTATTACCGGACTCCCTGTCAAATTCCGCCGCGCTGGAACCGGTACCACCGGGTATTCCCGCTGGTCTGCTGGTACAGCGGCCCGACGTAAGCGCTGCCAGGCAACGGATGGAAGCAGCTCGTTTCACGGTTGGCGCGCGTCGTGCGGATTTGCTGCCCTCCCTTTCCCTGTCCGGTTCCATCGGTTTGCAGAGCCCGGACTCCAGTGAGTGGTTTGATCCGGATCAATGGTTCCACAATTTGAGTCTCAATCTGCTTGGTCCGGCGTTTCAGGGTAAGCGACTGCGCAACAATGTAGCCATGGCCGAGGCCAGATTGAAAGAAGCAGCCGCGGCATACGGACATTCCGTCATTACTGCTGTCAGCGAGGTAGAAACGTCTTTGGCCGGGCTCCAGGCCAGCAGCCGGCGCCACCAGTTGCTGGCTTCGTTCCTGGAAGAAGCGCAGGCCGAGACAACCTTGCAGGAACAACGGTATGTTTCTGGTGTGGGAAACTATGGAGACCTGCTGGAGGCAACACAGTACCAGCTGGGCGCGCAATCTGTGCTGGCGGCGGCGCAACGTGAACTGGGCTATGCGCGTCTTGCGTTGCACCGTGCCCTCGGAGGCGCCTGGACCGCCGACGAGCGGGAAGCCAGCGGACAAAACAACACGGCGCCGACCTCGGCATCGCCGGTTTTTGCGGCCACCAACGAGTAAATTACCATGGGCAGAATTTCCAGGTTCTATGTCGCCGCCGCGATTCTTGTCGGTTCGGTTGTGCTGGCGGCCTTTTTGATCTCGCTGGCGCCAGAGCCGGACAGTCGCGAGCTGCCAGCGCAGATTCCGTTCGCTCAGACCGGCCGGATTGTCGCCGGGTCCGGCCCGATACCTGTGTACGGCGCCGGAACCGTAAGGCCGGGGGCGGAGGTCGATATTGCTCCCCAGGTTGGGGGTAAAGTCGTTTGGGTGGACCCGGGCTTCAAAAGTGGCGGCCGGGTGCAGGCGGGTCAGACAATCTTCCGCATTGAAGAGGCCGATTATCAGCACCAACTGCGGGTGGTGGAGGCTGATCTCGCCGCCCGCCAGGCGGCATTGCTGGAAGCCGAGGAAAAAGCGGTGATTGCCCGTGCGGAATATACGCGTTTCGCCGATCGGCAAGGGGTAACTGATTCAGCATCCACTGCAAGTCCCCTGGCGCTGCGTGAACCCCAGTTAAAAGCTGCTCAAGCTGCGCTGAAACGAGACGAAGCCCGCATTGCCAACGCCAATCTGGCGCTGTCCAGAACCCGGATAACTGCGCCATTTGATGGAGTTGTGCGGGATGAGTCTGTCGATGCAGGTCAAATTCTGCATGCCGGCCAGAGCGTGGGACGAATTTTCGCCGCGGATGCGGTTGAGGTGGTTGTGCCATTGTCTGACGCAGAATCCAGCTTGATTCCGGGGCTGTGGGAACTTCAGGCAGGTGATACCCGGCGACAGGTGTCTGCCCGCGTGATTGCCCGGTATGGGGATGGAAGTTACACATGGGACGGCTACGTTGACCGGGGAGAAGCTTCCCTTGACGAGCAAACCAGAACAATCGATGTAATCGTTCGTGTGCCGGACCCCCTCTCTGCCGGAGTACCTCTGGATGGTTCAGCCGCCATTGGCGGCAATCCCCCATTACTGGTTGGCGAATTTGTACAAGTACAAATCCGGGGAATAGCGTTGGAAAACTATTACAGGGTTCCGCGGGCCGCTTTGCAACCCGGAAATGAAGTTTGGGTGGTCAATGAAGGCGGCGTTGTCAGCATTGTTCCTGTGCGAGTGGTACAACGCGCCGACGATGAAGTGTATGTAATCGGGAATCTGGAAGCAGGCCGGGCCGTGATTACCGGCGGCATGCAATATGTGACGTCAGGCATGCGGGTTTTGACGGGAGACGACTCCTTGCAATGAGTGCTGACGGCAGTAACCAGTTGGAACCACCTGGGCCGATTGCCTACATGGCGGGCAACAGTGTTGCCGCCAGTTTGTTGATGTTGGGCATCCTGGCGGCGGGTCTCGTGTCGCTGGGAGGCCTGGAGCGGGAAGCCTGGCCGACGGTGCCGTTCAATACCATCGAGGGGTCCCTCGCCTATCCCGGCGCTACGCCAGAGGAGGTGGAGGAGGCGATCGTCGTCAAGATCGAGGAGCAGGTAGAGGCGCTGGAGGATGTCAAGACGGTAAAGTCTCTGGCAGCTCCGGGGATGGCTTCCGTCAGAATTGAAGTGAAATCGGGCGCCGACATCGGTCGGGCCCTGGATGATATCGAATCGGCCGTCAGCCTTATCCAGTCGTTTCCCGGCGTCGCTGATCGTCCCCAGTTCAGGGAGATGAACAACCGCACCAGCATGATCCGCCTGATCGTCTTCGGCGACATCTCCGAGCGGGCACTGAAGGAAATGGCATACCGCATTGAAGAAGATCTTGCTGCTCTGCCCGCCGTATCCCTGGTCGACAGCAGCGGTGTGCGAAATTATGAGATCTCCATCGAAGTACCGCCATACCGCTTGCGAGCCCTTGGGCTGACTCTTGACGACATCGCAGAAACGATTCGCCGTGGTTCCCTCGACCTCTCCGCCGGCAGTATTGATACACGGGAGTCTCAGGTGCGCATTCGTACCCTCGGCCAGAGTTATGACCAACAGGATTTTGAGGATATCGTCGTCCTCAGCCGCGGCGACGGCACGGCGGTGCGTCTCGGCGACATCGCCGAGGTGCGCGATGCCTTTCAGGACACGGACCTGATCGTGCGGCACCAGGGCCGGCGGGCCGCCTTCGTGGAGGTTTACCGTGCCGAGGGCGAGCAGGTGATGGCAATTGCCGAATCCGTTCGGGAGCACATCGCAAACGTGATTGTTCCCTCGTTGCCCCCAGGCGTCGGAATCACCACCTGGAACGATGACTCCCAGACCTACTCGGAGCGGCTCGGCCTACTCCTCAAGAACGGTATCCTGGGGCTCATTCTGGTGTTCATTGCGCTGGGAATGTTTCTCGAAATACGGCTCGCCTTGTGGGGAGTGGTCGGCTTGGTCACGTCTGGCGTGGGGGCTCTTGCCGTGATGCTGGCGTTCGATCTGGCGATCAACACCATTTCCCTGTTCGCTTTCGTCCTGGCCATTGGCATCATTGTCGACGACGCCATTGTCGTTGCCGAGCATATCCACCACGAGCGCGGCAAGGGCCTGCCGGGCCTCGCCGCGGCGGTCCGGGGCGCGCGGCGGATCAAGAGGGCATTGACTTTCGCGGTACTTACGTCCATTGCGGCATTCACGCCCCTTCTTTTCATTCCCGGGGGCATCGGCGAAATCTGGACGGCACTACCGGTCATCATCATCGGCATGCTCCTGATCTCGCTGGTCGAATCGCTCCTGATACTGCCGAACCACCTGTCCCATCTGCCTGAACCGGGGTCAGACCCGGTCAATGCGATTGACCGGTTTTTCTCAAGCACCCGGGATAGCGTGGACCGGGGACTGAAGCGATTTCTGGAAGGCCCCCTCGACCGGGCGCTGCGATTCTCCACGGAGCAACCCGCCGTGGTTGTCGCGGGTGCGGTCGGCCTGCTTGTTGTCAGCGTCTCCCTGGTGCCGGCGGGTATTGTGCCGACGACTTTTGCCGAAGTGGTGGAGGGGGACTTTGTCACCGCCAAGCTGGAAATGCCGGACGGGACGCCAGCGGAGCGGACTTTCGCGGTGGCGATGGAACTGGAGGAGGCGGGAAGGCGGGTCTTGCGGCGCCTTGATAGCGAACGGCCAGACGGCGCCCCCTCGCTCCTGAGCGGAGTGACCCTCATCGTCGGCCAGGAACCTCGCGTAGAGGGAGGAGGGCTTGAGCCGACCCCCACCCTGAATCCCCGAGCCAATATTGCGACCGTTGAATTCAAACTTCTGGGCGCACAGCAACGGGACCTGTCCACGATCGCCATTATGCAGGAATGGCGAGACGAAGTCGGAGTCCTGCCCTACGTTCGCGGAGTCTCATTCAGCGGGGAGGTCCTCGACCTCGGCAGTCCCGTGGAGGCGGTGCTTTCGCACCCGAATCCGGATCGCCTCGGGGAACTTGCGGATTTGGCCTTGCAGGGGCTTCGTAATGTGACGGGCGTCTTCGATGTCCGCTCGGACCACGTCCCTGGCGTCAAGGAAGTCCAGCTTGAGCTGCGGCCAGAGGCGCGAACGCTTGGGCTCAGCCTCGAAGACCTTGCACTGCAGGCTCGAGCCGCCTTTTTCGGGGTGGAGGCGCTCCGGGTGCAGCGTGACCGCGAGGAGGTGCGGGTCTATGTACGCCTGCCCGGCGCTGAACGCGATTCGATTACGGATGTCGAGCGCTACCTGATCCGTACACCAGCTGGGGCCGAGGTTCCCCTGGGCCAGGTGGCTGAATTGAACCTGGGTGTTACGCCGCCGTCGATCCGGCGCAAGGACGGTCAGCGCGTGGTTACGGTGACCGCGGATGTGGACGAGAACGTGATTTCAGCCGGAGAGGCGAACAATGTCCTCGAGAACAGCATCCTGGCGGAACTGACTGCCGCCAACCCCGGGCTCACCTTCTCCTTCGGTGGCGAACAACAGCAGCAACTCGATTCCCTGGGCGCACTGTATCGAGGTTTTGTCCTCGCGATGCTCGTGATCTTTGCGCTCTTGGCTATTCCCCTGGGCTCCTATGTCAAACCGTTCATCGTGATGGCCATCATTCCGTTCGGCCTGGTCGGGGTCGTCCTGGGTCACCTGGTGTTGGGCATAGCCATAAGCGCCGCAACATTGATGGGCTTCTTCGGCCTCAGCGGCGTCGTCGTCAACGACTCGCTGGTCATGATCGACTTTATCGACCAGCGGCTCAAGGAGGGCGCCACCCCGAAGCAGGCCATTGTCGATGGCGCAAAAATGCGATTTCGCCCCATCGCCCTGACCTCGGTTACTACCTTCCTCGGTTTCACGCCCCTTATTCTTGACCGTTCCATTCAGGCTCAGTTCCTGGTTCCCTTCGCCGCGTCTCTCGGCGTCGGCATCATGATTACGACATCGATACTGATATTGCTGGTGCCCGCGCTGATGGCCGTCTATCTGCGTGTCAACTCGTCTCGCGCCGCAGCGGCATCGGCCCAGGGTCACTAGCCCGGATATCTCACCTAACTCCTTCTGTTTCGAATCGATCAGGCTGCTGTAACGGGATCGATGGGATGTCGATATCCGGTCACTTTGAACTTGAATTTCCTGTTTGGACTGGTTTTTGGCAGAGGGCTGATTTTCAACTTGTAGTTCCGGGGCGACAACTCCAAATCCAGGTGGCGCGCAACCAATAGAATATTTGCCACCAATTGCAGTTCGGTCCAGCGCGACCCTCCACAGATATGAGTACCCACGCCAAATGGCACATAGGCCCTGGCAGACTGCTTGTGTTCGCTACGTGGTTCCGCAAAACGATCGATGTCGAACTTGTCGGGTTCCTTGAAGTGTTTTTCCATATAGTGTGTTGCCGGGAATGCGACCATGATGGAACTGTGCGCGGGGACTTCAATGCCTTCGACCTCAAACGAATTCATCGCGGTGCGCGGGTGCATCGGGATTATCGGGTGCAGCCTCAGCACTTCCATGGCGAACCGGTGAGTTGCATCAATTGCTGCAGGGTTCAGGTCAGCGCCAAGCGGGTCTCCGTTGGAGAAAAGGGTATCGGCTTCGGCAATGACCTGTTCCCGATAATGCGGGTTTGTTATCAGTTCGTATATCGCAAAAGCCATCGCGCTACCCAAGTAGTGACCGGCAATTACCGGTGCAATGAATGCGAACCCAAGGTCAGTCTCCGGCAGGAATTGCGGGTCGGCATGATGCAATTCCATCAGGTCATCAACCAGATCACGTCTCTTGCCTTCCCGTTGCGCAGGAGTATGCGATGCATGGATCAGCGCGTACACTTCCAGGATCCGTTTGCGGTATCGGTTCATTCTTGGCGTATGCAACATGAACTTGGGCAATACACCCATAACGTGGACCAGCAAGGCCCGGTATTCGAACTTGAGCAGATCGTCCAGGATTTCGGAAGCTTCAGTACTGACGCTGAGTTGAGCAATTTGTTTACCAATCAACCTCTGGCAGGCCATTTCGCCAGGGATGACTTCACCGACTTTCCATTCATCGAAAGAGCTTCGGCCCAGTGAAAATAAATCACCCATCCGGTCTTCAACGACGAGGCGTGAGTTGCCTGCCCGCACTGCCTTGCGCATGCGAAAGTGATCGGCCCCATCCATGCTGGCGATGGAACGCGCAGTCCCCCATTCCGACTGAAACGCTTCAAGATAGTCCCTGGTGCGCAAGTAATGGCGGCCTTTTTTGCCGACCCAGTGATTAATATCGGCGCCGGCAAGCGCCACTATGGGCTTGCCAGGGACGTTGAGCTTGAAAACCGGTCCCAATTCCTCGAATTTTTCCGCCATAAACTTTGGCAGGTTTCCGGATCGAAGTGATTTTGAGGAAAGCATGCTCTTTAGCCCCACCGTCGGCATTGAGCGACGTTTTACCGCCCGCATGCTCTCAGGAGGCCGGTAGGAACTGAGAACCGCGGCCCCGATGGTTCTCCCAATCAAATCCATCCCACTCAAAAGTTCGATGCGCTGTTCCGCTTGCTCGTACTCTTCGGGTTCCATCATTGCACGGAACCCTCCGCAGTTGTTCAGCAGGCCAATGATGACGATGTCGCGGGGGTCCGGTAGTTCGTTGTCGAGCAGGGTGCGCATGATTCGACCCTTGATCTCCTCACCGGTTCTGCCATCCATCAGAGGGTAGCGGCCCGAGCGGGCCACTTTGGCGGACAGGGAAAAGAAACCGCCGGAATCGGACTCGAGAATGCCTGCTTCGGTTAGACGATCTACTGCAGCATCGCTGATGTCATCAGCCCGCTGTGCGATACGTTCCACCCAGTATTGGGGGGAGTGTGTCTCTTTATCTTTTGCAATTTCCTCCAGCGAGGGGTCCAGCAGTTCATCCCCGGTGGGAGTGGCATTGATCAAGGTCAGGTTTTTCAAGTCTGCATCTATGCGGTTTTCCAGCGCGAGATCCATGAGGACCGCGCCAGCGAGCGCGCAAGACATTTTCCACTCGGGGATAGGAACAAAATATCCCGAGTCTTCATGGTGCAACATAAGAAGTAACTCTTCGGCAAATCTCATGTCAGGTTCCCTATAGAGCTTGTTCGAATGGTGTTTTTACAAACATGCCCGGAAATTGAGGGGCTACCCCCATTTTGAGCGCAACTCTCGCGGCTGCGAGCCCGTCTCCGGTATGGTATCCGAATAAAATTGCCGGCAATAGCGGCGATAGGCTGCAATCTCTCCATCGGACCTGCTGAGCCGGGGCTTGTCGCGATACTGTTTGCGACTCCAGATGCCGGTATCCTGCAACACATCCAGTTTTTCCATCGTCAGGAAGATATGATTAATCAGACTCGCTCGCCAGGATACCGGCAAAAATCCCAAACCATGAATGAAGCGCTTCGGCTTGCGAATTTCCCGCGTCTGACCCACCAGTGTCAACTCGGTCTTTTTGCTGTCTACGGGTGTCGCAAGCACCCATAGGCGTGAGTCCATCCCGATACTCTTCTCATGGATATCAACAAACGAATAGCCCAACCCGTAAACATGGGTTTTGGCCGAGATATCGTGTCTCAGTGTAATCAAGCCGGCAGCGTAGGTGCGAACACGCAGGAAATCGAAAAAGCTTTTCAAATATGGGCCATCCACCGACACTGGGCCTACTTGGTGTACATTGTCATAACCATGCACATAACGCAGATGGGCCAGGTCTACGGAGTTTTCTGTTGTCTCCTGGGGGTGACCTGCAAATTGGAGAGTACGGAATCCCATCTGACTCCATTCCTCTCCAGCCGGGGGGGCATCCGGCAAAGACCACTGCGATTTACGGTCACCTCGTCCCCACCAGGCGAATACCAGGCCCAGAATCTCCCGTGTTTCGTAGACCTTGAGTCTTGCATTTACCGGTGGTGGGGCGTAGGGAGTGGCGACACACTGGCCGTTACTATCGTATTGGAAGCCGTGAAATGGACAGGTCAGGCAACCGTCAAGCACCTTGCCTCCGGCTTCCGGCCCCAGGTGCGAGCCCAAGTGAGGACAAAAAGCGTCCGACACGCAAATGCGCCCCTTCTGATCGCACCAGATAACAACTTCTTGTCCCATCCAGGTTTTCTGGATCAGTTGTCTGGCCAGGATGGATTTCCGGGTTCCAATGAAAAACCACCCTTCTGGAAAGGGCGGTAAGCCTGTATTGTGATTCTTTGACTCCATGGTAGCCTGATCGCTGCCTGCGAATTCACCTCCCGAGACAAGTAGTAAAGCCGCTTTTCAACGGTGACTCAGCCAAACGCTAATCATAGCGCAACATTCCCAGGGACTGTAGAGCAAAATGTAGCCCCGGGAAATCAAGACGCCAGCCCGCATCCAGCGCACTTTGCAACCGTGACAAAGTTGAGCTGACAGGATTAACTCATTGATAGACATGTAGTTCACAACAACCTCTGCGGGCTAGGGGTCGATGCCCAATTCGCTCCAGAGCGTATCGATGCGGGCCTTGACCTCCTCACTCATGCTTATCGGCCTGCCCCAGGAACGTCCGGTCTCGCCCGGCCATTTATTGGTAGCGTCGAAGCCCACCTTTGAACCCAGGCCCGAGACCGGGCTGGCGAAATCGAGGTAGTCAATCGGAGTGTTGTCGATGAATACCGAATCCCGCCTCGGATCCATGCGCGTGCTCATGGCCCAGATCACCTCTTTCCAGTTTCTGGCATTGATGTCCGCATCGGTCACGATGACAAATTTTGTGTACATGAACTGGCGCAGAAAAGACCAGAGACCCAGCATCACCCGCTTGGCGTGCCCAGGATACTCCTTGCGTATGGTGAGTACCGCCAAACGGTAGGAGCAAGCCTCCGGGGGCAGGTAGAAATCCACGATTTCAGGGAATTGTTTTTGCAATATGGGGATGAATACTTCGTTGAGGGCGGCCCCCAACACCGAAGGCTCATCCGGGGGATGCCCGGTGTAGGTAGTATGATAGATCGGGTTGTTGCGGTGGGTAATAGTGCTGACCTTGAATACCGGAAACCGCTCCACTTCATTGTAGTAGCCGGTGTGGTCCCCAAAGGGCCCCTCATCGGCCATTTCCCCCGGTTGCAGATAACCTTCCAGGATGTATTCCGCGGTGGCGGGAACTTGCAGGTTGTGACTTTGGCAAGCTTCGCTATGGCAGCGCGTCAACTCGGTCTTGCCACCCCGCAGCAAGCCTGCAAATGCGTATTCGGAAAGGCTGTCAGGCACCGGCGTCACAGCGCCGAGTGTGGTGGCCGGGTCGGCGCCCAGTGCTACGGCAACGGGAAAAACCTTGTTCGGGTGTTGCAGTTGCCAGTCGCGATAATCCATGGCTCCGCCGCGCTGCGCCAGCCAGCGCATGATCAACCGGTTTTTGCCGATCAATTGCATGCGGTAGATGCCCAGGTTCTGGCGTTCCTTGCCTGGGCCGCGGGTAATTACCAGCGGCCAGGTCAGCAGTGGTCCCGCATCATCCGGCCAACAGGTCTGAACTGGCAGTTGATACAGGTCCACCTCATCGCCCTGGTGGATCTGTTCCCTGCAAACGGCCTGGTCCAGCAACTTCGGCTTCAGGTTGAGCGCCTGCTTCAGCAGCGGCAGTTTTTCCCAGACGTCTCCAAGACCCTTGGGTGGTTCGGGCTGGCGCAGATAAGCGAGGACTTCTCCTACCTCTCGAAGCGCCGCAGGGTTTTCCCGGCCCATCCCCAGGGCCACCCGCTGTTCTGTACCGAATAGATTGGCGAGCACAGGTGTGTGGTGGTTCTTTGGATTCTCAAACAACAGGGCCGGGCCATTGCGGCGCAGGGTGCGGTCGCAGATTTCAGTCATTTCCAGGCAGGGGTCGACCTCGATGGTGATTCTTTTCAGTTCACCACGCGCTTCGAGAAAGGCAATGAATTCACGCAGGCTGGTGTAGGTCACTTACGTTTCATGGAGAGGAAGAATTCCTCGTTGGTCTTGGTGTCCTTGAGCCTGTCCAGCAGGAACTCGATTGCTGGCAGGTCTTCCATGCTGTGCAACAGCTTGCGCAAGATCCACATACGCTGCAATTCATCCTCACTGGTGAGTAACTCCTCACGGCGGGTCCCGGAACGGCGAATGTTGATGGAAGGATAAACCCGTTTCTCTGAAATCTTCCGGTCCAGATGCAGTTCGAGGTTACCAGTGCCCTTGAATTCCTCGTAAATGACCTCGTCCATTTTTGAGCCGGTGTCGATCAGGGCGGTAGCGATAATGGACAAGCTGCCGCCTTCCTCGATATTGCGGGCTGCACCGAAAAAGCGCTTTGGGCGCTCCAGGGCGTGTGCGTCAACACCACCGGTCAGCACCTTGCCGGAACTCGGTATGACTGTATTGTAAGCGCGGGCGAGCCGCGTGATGGAGTCCAGCAGGATAATCACGTCGCGTTTGTGCTCCACCAGCCGTTTGGCTTTTTCGATGACCATGTCGGCGACCTGCACGTGACGCGAGGGTGGCTCGTCGAATGTGGAGGCGACCACCTCCGCGCCTTGCACACCGACGGTACGCTGCATATCGGTCACTTCTTCCGGGCGCTCATCAATCAGCAGAACAATGACATAACACTCGGGACTATTACTGATGATGGCCTGGGCGATGTTCTGCATCATGATTGTTTTACCGGCTTTGGGGGGCGCCACCAGCAGGCCGCGCTGGCCCTTGCCAATGGGCGCCACCAGATCGATGATGCGGCCGGTCAAATCCTCGGTGCTGCCGTTACCCTTCTCCAATTTCAAGCGTTGGTCGGGGAACAGGGGGGTCAGGTTCTCGAACAGGATCTTGTGTCTGGAATCCTCGGGCTTGGTGAAATTAACGTCATCGACCTTGAGCAGGGCAAAATAACGCTCGCTATCCTTGGGCGGCCGTATCTTTCCGGAAATGGAGTCGCCGGTACGCAGTGTGAAACGCCGAATCTGGCTGGGCGATACGTAAATGTCATCGGGACCGGCCAGGTACGAGCCTTCGGGGGAGCGTAGAAATCCGAAGCCGTCCTGAAGAATTTCCAATACGCCGTCACCATAGATGTCTTCGCCGCTTTTGGCATGTTTCTTTAGAATATTGAAGATAATGTCCTGTTTGCGGGAACGCCCGACATTATCGATGCCATTTTCCTTGGCGATGTCGATGAGTTCCTGGGTGGACTTGGTTTTAAGGTCGGTAAGATTCATGGCTGCTATTCAGGGTTTCTCGGAAGGTTGGGACAGACGCCCTTGGGGTGGGCGCGCCTTTACGGCGAAAAAATTTGCTTGGAAAGCCGCTGGGTTAGGAAAGGGTTAACAGATACTGTGGCTGCATAGAGGTATGCAACGGAACTAATCTAGCACAGCAATCGGGGGGCGTCCATACCCTGATTCTTGACATGAGGGAACAAGTTTGCGACCCCTGGAAGTGATTCTTGCGGTGCGGGCTAGATGATTTCTGCTACAAACTCCTCCAGTTGAGTTTTGGAAAGCGCCCCCACCTTGGTGGCCTGTACGTTGCCGCCATTGAAGAGGATCAGTGTGGGGATACCGCGTATCCCGAACTTCGGCGGAATAACGGGATTGGCGTCCACATCCATTTTGCATACTTTCAGCCGGCCGGCGAACGCATCGGCCATTTCACTCAAAATCGGCGCAATCATCTTGCAGGGACCGCACCACTCGGCCCAAAAATCGACAAGTACCGGCTGCTCCGAAAGGAGCACATCACTGTCAAAACTGGCATCGGTGACATGCACGATATGTTCACTCATACTGATCTTCCTGTGAATCGATGAAAAATGGATGTCGCAATCATACCACCGGTCCAAGCCCCGGCAACAGCTACGGGCGAGCGGCTCACCCGGCCAGGCTCGCGCCATTGGCCGGGTAGGAAACGGGATATCCCAGGCAGAGTGTGGAGCTTAGCTGAATATGAGACAGGCCACTGCCACCAGGAAGAAGTTTGCAGTTTGCTCCACTGAACCGAGAGGTGGTTCAAACCATACAAGCGGCGCCTGCAATGAGTGAGTGGCAGGTCTATCTGCTACGCTGCAACGATGGCTCCCTGTACACGGGAGTGGCTACCGATGTGCAGCGCCGTCTACTTGAACACAATGGTGAATTGCGGGGCGGCGCCCGTTACACCAGGAGCCGCCGGCCGGTTGCACTGGTCTGGAGGGAAGTCTGCGAGTCCCACGGCGCAGCGCTCAGGCGTGAGGCGGAAATAAAGGCGCTGTCCAGGCCCGCGAAACTGGATTTGATCAGCCAACAATATGACCAGGAGCAAGTGTTCATGAATGCCTCGGCGGAAATCGGTGGCCTGGAAAAGGCCCGTTCTATTTGTGAGTTGGTGGAGACGCATGCGGGCGCGGCGGAACAACTGCGTACCCTGCCCCCGGAAACCGTTGAGGGCCTGTGGCGGAGTGGCCTGTTCCATCATTTCAACACCTGTGATGCGGGCGGATGCGAGCCGCGCTTCCGCGACATGATCGATACCTGGGTCGAACTGGCGCGCCAGGATGGGTCGGTGGGTTGGATCGGCATTGCCAATTTTCCGTCGACTGCCTTCGCCAGCGCGTATTTGCCCGAGGAAGGGTTCCAGAGGGTATTTCGCGACAGTGGTGACCGGGTCACCCTGGGGGGCCAGTTTGCCCCCAATGGTCTCGGAAATGAAGAACCTGAGGGTTACAGGCTCAGTGGCGCCTGGAATTTCGGCAGTGGCACCGGCCATTCCGCCTATGTAGCAGCCGGCTTCATCCCCGTGCGCGATGGTGAGATGCTGATGATGGACAATGACAGCGGTATGCCGGAGATGATGGTCGCTACCCTGCCCCGGGAACAGGTCACATTCACCGATGGCTGGCACGTGATGGGCCTGTGTGGCACCGGCTCCTACGACTATAACGTCGAGGATGTCTTTGTTCCCGCCGGCATGTGCTACCGTCTGTTCACCACCACCCCCTTGCGCGGCGGCTCAGCGGTGTTTCGGATGGGGATATTGCCGGTGACTGCGGCCGGGCACGCCTCCTTCGCGGTGGGTCTGGCGCGCCGCGCACTGGACGAAATCCAGCAGCTGGCCATTGAGAAAACCCGCATGGGTGACCTGAGCACACTCGCCCACCGGGAGACCTTCCAGCGCAATCTGGCTCACCACGAGGGTATGTGGCGCGCCGCCCACGCGCTGATCTCCCAAACCTACACCGAGGTGGAAACCCGTATTGATGATGGCTCGGCGCTAGCGGTGCAGGATCGCATCGATATGCGCATTGCCTCCACCTACGCCACCGAGGCGTGTAAGCAGATCGTGGATTTTGCACACCTGTCCGCCGGCACGGCGTCAATTCGTGACGGCAACCTGATCGAGCGCATCTTCCGCGATATGCACACGGCGACACAGCATACTTTTATCGGCGAGAAAACCTACACCGAATCCGCCAAAATCATGCTGGGATTGCAACAGGACTCGACTGCTGTATAAGCGGGGACTCATTGCGTGCTGCCGCACGCGCCGGTTGACGGCCCCGGTACTGCATTCCAGAATGGCCGCCTTTCCCCCAAAGCTTTTTTAAACGGACCCGGAGATAGATCATGAATGTACGCAGTTTGGGTTATGTGTGGATAGAATCAACCGATCCAGGGAAATGGCTGGAATACGCTACCGAAGTCCTGGGAATGGCCGTGGCCGAGCCCCGTGGTGGCGCTGTCCTCTATTTGAGAATGGACGAGCGGCCATTTCGCCTGGCCATTGTCAAGGGCGCCACCGACAGCTTGCAACTGTGCGGCTGGGAACTGCTGGATGAGGCGGATTTTACATCCGCCAAGTCGGAGCTGGATGCAGCTTCGGTCAGTTGGGAGCAGGGTAGCGCGGAAGAAATTCGCAGCCGGCGGGTACGTGATCTGATTCGTCTGCAGGATCCGGCGGGTAATTCACTGGAGTTGTATCATGGCGGCGACCTCGACTATGCCAAATTCGTGTCGCCCCAGGGTATCGATCGCTTCGAAACCGGTTTCAACGGCAACATGGGCTTTGGCCATGCGGTTTTGCCGGCGCCCAATTTGCAGGAAACCCATCAGTTTTATCGGGACTTGCTCGGCTTTGGCGATTCGGACTACATGCATTTTCATTTCACCGAAGACCAAAATGACCCCGGCCTCGGCCTGCACTTCATGCATGTGCAGAACCCCCGCCACCACAGCCTGGGCCTGTTTCAGGGGGAAAGCCCCGGCAACTGCGTGCACTTGATGGTGGAGGTGATGGAGGTGGATGAAGTGGGTTATTGCCTGGACCGGGCGCTTCAGAAAGAAATCCCCATCACTTCAACCCTGGGCCGTCATACCAATGACCGCATGCTTTCCTTTTATATGTTGACACCGGGCGGTTTCTCGATGGAATTTGGTTGTCAAGGCCTGAAAATGGACTGGAGCGACTATACACCCACCAAAACCACCAGTCCCAGCATCTGGGGCCACGTGTTCGCCCCCACGGAGTAAATCCCGGGCTCGCTGTCAGTGGCTGGGGATTTTCCCGGCCAGGGCGTCCTTCACGCCCTCCATGATGCCCTCAATCCGGGCCATCCGTTCGCGTAACCCGGCCATGTCGCGATGCAGTCCCCACAGAAATACAAGGATCGCCACGCCCACGCTGATCATTAACCAATCACTGTTCATTTGCCCGCTTCCCTTCGATTTACAGCGCCAGACTCATACACTGACTCATTCTAACAGTAGTTTCACTCTGCAATCCAAGGGAACAGGGATACGGGCGGCGGGCCTACTGAAAGTCGCCGGTATTGGCTGCTTCCAGGAAGGCCGGTGCTTCCCCGCCGCCGTGCACCATCAGGCTGGCGCCGCTGACATAGCCGGCCAGGTTTGAGGCCAGGAACAGACAGGCATTACCGATATCCCCAGGCACTGCCATACGACCCAGGGGAATGGTACGCCCCACCGCGGCGATCCCTTTCTCATCACCGTAGTGAAGATGGGATTGCTCGGTCTGGGTTAGCCCGCATATCAAGGCGTTTACCCTGACTTTTGGAGCCCACTCGACGGCCAGCGAGGTACCCAGATTCACCAGTCCGGCCTTGGCCGCGCCATAGGCAGCCGTGCCGGGAGAGGGGCGAATGGTGGAGACACTGGCAATATTAATGATACTGCCGCCGTCAGTTTGGGTTTGCATCACCGTGTTGACGGCCTGGGAGAAATTCAGCGGTGCAATCAGGTTGAGTCGAATGATCGCCTCGGAAAATCGCGGTGAAGCAGTGGCGGCTGACGCAGGTGGCGAGCCCCCGGCATTGTTTACCAACACATCAATACGGCCGAATTGTTCCAGGGTGAAATCGACGCAGTCTTGTATCTGAGTTACATCGCGAACATCGCAGACTTGGAAAACCGCCGTGTTGTCTGCGCAGGAGGGTAACTCACCAGGCTTTTCACGGCCACAGACCACCACTTGGGCGCCGTTTTCCAGGAAACGTTCGGTGATGCCCTTGCCGACGCCTTTGGCGCCACCGGTAACGATGACCGTGCGGCCACTCATGTCCAGGGGATTGTGCATGTTTGGGAGATGACCTCTCTGTAAACCGCGAGACAATTTGCGGGCGCCTCACTTGTGAAACCAGCATGTTTTTCATACCATGCCGGGGCAGCGCATATCGTACCCTCCTTCCAGTTGGAGGCGCAATTCGTCCCGCTCCTCGGCACGCCGAGACCCTGCTGCGACACTGGCGGGCAACCACACATCGAGATTCAAACTATGGAGAAAAAATCATTGCCAGTCCTGGCGATTCTGGGGGGAACGGGTGATCTTGGCACCGGCCTGGCCAGACGTTGGGCAGAGGCCGGCTACCGGGTCATTATCGGTTCCCGCACCCTGCAAAAAGCCAACGCCGCCGCCGCTGACCTGCGCGAGGTCATGGATCGGCGCGGGGTCGGCGCCGTGGCCGTGGAAGCCATGGAAAACCTGGACGCTGCCGCCACGGCGGATATCGTCACCATCACAGTGCCCTTCAGCCACCAACTCAGCACCCTTGAACAGGTCAAACCCGCCTTGCAAGGCAAAATATTGATAGACGCCACCGTGCCCCTGATGCCGCCCAAGGTGGGGCGTGTACAGTTGCCGGAGCAGGGCTCCGCCGGACAACTCGCCCAGCAGACGCTGGGAGCAGAAGTGGCCGTGGTGTCCGCATTTCAGAATGTTGCTGCCCACCACCTGCAGGAGGGGCACGGACTAAATTGTGACGTGCTGGTGTGCGGCAATGACCGCACCGCGCGCTCGGCAGTAATCAGTCTGGTTGAAGCTGCGGGTATGCGCGGCTTTCACGCCGGGTTGATCAACAACGCCGCCGCCGCCGAGGCGCTGACTTCGGTGCTGATCAATATCAATCGGCAGTACCAGTGTAAAGCCGGCATCCGCATTTCGGGGCTGGACCAGGCAAAATGAGCCGCGCCCTGCAATTGCTTGGGCTGGCGGATTTCCCTCTGGTTGAACCCGGCCAAAACCTTGCGGAATTGCTTTTGCAGTCCCTGCGCCACAACCGTGTGGCGCTGGAGCCGGGAGATATCGTTGTGGTGGCGCAGAAAATTGTTTCCAAGTCGGAGAATCGCTATGTGAGGCTGGCGGATGTCAAGCCGGGCGCCGAAGCGCTGGAACTGGCGAGGCGCGCCGGCAAGGACCCACGCCAGGTAGAACTGATATTGCGGGAATCCCGCCAGGTGTTACGGGTGCATCCCGGGGTCATCATTGTCGAGCACCGGCTGGGTTATGTGCACGCCAATGCCGGCATTGACAAATCCAATATTCCGTCCAGCGAAGAGGATCCGCTGGTATTGCTGTTGCCGGTGGACCCGGACGCCAGCGCTCGCTTGTTACAGCGCGCCCTGATGGATGAGTTCAAGGCGCCACTGGCGGTTATCGTGAACGACAGCGCCGGGCGGGCCTGGCGCAATGGAACGATTGGAATGGCCATCGGCTGCGCCGGCATATTGCCGTTAAGCGATCAGATCGGCGACCTGGATTTGTTTGGACGGGAGCTGCAAGTGACGCAAGTGGCGGTTGCCGATGAACTCGCCGCAGCCGCTTCCCTGGTAATGGGGCAGGCGAATGAAGCCTGCCCGGTGGTGCTGGTCCGGGGCGCCGATTGGCAGCCCGCCGACTGTGGGCAGGGGCCGTTGTTGCGGCCAGTGGCTGAGGATTTGTTCCGTTAGCCCGGATATCACACCAACGTTCGTCGCGAGGGCGTTGAAGCGCCGCTGTGGCGGGGCGCACGGACGGAAAGACACTGAAGGCCCTGCAGGGGCGACGCATGCGTCGCCCTTATTTGAAGGACTACGCCCCGCCACAGCGAGTGATGCGGCGGCCACAGCAGAAGGTTGGTGAAATATGCGGGCTGGCCATTATCTGGCTTTTTCCGGTGGTGTCGGCGGCGCCAAGCTGGCCCTGGGCCTGTCGCGCAGTCTGGCTCCAGAGCAACTCACGATTATTGCCAATACCGGCGATGATTTTCAGCATTTCGGGCTGCACATTTCTCCCGACCTGGATACGCTGATGTACACCCTGGCAAATGTCAGCAATATCGAGCAGGGTTGGGGGCAGCAGCGGGAGACCTGGAATTTCCTTGCGGCCATGGAATCACTGGGTGCGGATACCTGGTTCCAACTGGGCGACCGCGACTTGGCTACGCATGTGTTGAGAACGCAATGGTTGCAGTCGGGCCGCTCGTTAAGTGAGGTGACGAAACAATTGTGTGCGCGGCTGGGGGTGGCGGCCAACTTGTTGCCGATGACCGATGATCCGGTCAGAACCTGGGTTTGCTGTACGGAAGAGACCATACCCTTTCAGCATTATTTTGTGAAACGGCGAAGCCAGCCGGAGGTCAGCGGTTTTCAGTTTCGGGGCATCGAACAAGCCCGGCCCCAGCCCCGTTTCCTCGAATGTCTGAACTCGGCAAACTTGAAGGGCGTGATTATCTGCCCCTCCAATCCTTTCGTCAGCGTGGACCCCCTGCTGCAACTGCCGGGGGTTCGCGAGTTATTGCAGGCCAGTGCGGCGCCGATTATCGCGGTTTCTCCCTTGGTCGGCGGACGGGCCATCAAGGGGCCACTGGCCAAGATGATGGCCGAATTGGGTATGCCGGTGACCGCCACTTCGGTAGCGCGGCACTACCGTGGCCTGATAGATTGTTTTGTTGTGGATGAAGGTGACGCTACACTGGCCGGGCAGATAGAAGACCTGGGCATACAGGCGGCAGTTACCCGAACTATCATGCACAGTCTGGAGGAGCGTGTGGCTTTGGCGGAATTTGTCATTGATCTGGTGTCTTCCCTGGGGGGCGTGAACCAATGATATGGGCCGTGGCGCCATTGAAAAACCTGGTATCCGGCAAGACTCGCCTGTCCGGTGTATTGGCCCCCAGTGAGCGCCGCGCCCTGGCACAGGCCATGGTGGAAGATCTGTTGTCGGTGCTGGTGGGCCATCGTATGCTGGAGGGGATTCTTTTGATCTCCGATGACCCTTCGGCTGAACTTATTGCCCGAAAATATGCCATTGAGTTTCTGGAAGATGCTCGTCCGGGTGGTAGCGGCCTGAATGATGCGGTAGGTGCGGCTCGCGAACTGTTGGGGCAACGGGGTGTGCAGGACCTGATGGTGCTGCATAGTGATCTGCCACTGTTACAGCCAGCGGATATTGATGATCTGATCCATCTGTATGCCCAACCCGGCGTCGATGTGGTGATCGCCCCGGACCTCGCCGGCTTGGGAACAAATATCCTGATGATGCCGTCGGCGCCTGGCCTGGACTTGCACTATGGCAGGGACAGTTGCCCGGCCCACCAGCGGGCCGCGGCGGCGCGGAATTTACAGGTGAGACTGCTGTACCGGGAATCTACCGGTCTGGACGTGGATAGCCCCGGTGACCTGTTACATGTGTATCATCGCCTGCAGGAAGGTGAATCAGCTTCTCATTGCAGCCGCTTGCTGTTGGCTGCAGATGTGGCTCGGCGCCTGGCGGTGATGGAACGCAGCGGCCTGGGTCTCGATCCTTTGGAGGAACAACATGGCGCGATTTGAGCAGCAGGAAGTGGAGGCCGTGTTACAGGCTGCGCTCGCCGGTAAGCTACCCAGTGATCAACAGGCCTTGAGTCTCTCCGAGGCCGGGGAAATTGTGCGTCTGGCGGAAGTGGCGTCGTGTTTGCGTGACCGGGGCCACGGCAATGTAGTCACGTATTCTCGCAAGGTATTTCTTCCGCTGACTCACCTGTGCCGGGACGTATGCCACTATTGCACCTTTGCCCGCACCCCCCGTCACCTGCCACAGGCTTACATGACAGTGGAGCAGGTGCTGGAACAGTGCCGCAGGGCCGAGCAGATGGGCTGCGGGGAGGCGCTTTTCACTCTCGGTGAAAAACCCGAGTTGCGCTACAGTACCGCCCGCAGGGCCCTGCAGGAACTGGGTTTTGAAACCACCCTCGACTATGTCGCCCATGTGGCCGGGCAGGTCCTGAGAGAGACCTCCCTGCTGCCTCATATCAATGCCGGTTGTATGAGTGCGGAGGAGATTGACACGCTGCGCAAGGTATCCGCCTCCATGGGAATCATGCTGGAATCGGCGGCCGAGCGCTTGTGTGAACCTGGCATGCCGCATTACGGTTCTCCCGATAAGCAGCCGGCGCTGCGTCTGCAAACCATCGGCAGGGCCGGGCAGGCGGCAGTGCCATTCACTACCGGCATTCTGATCGGTATCGGCGAGACCCGGCGGGAGCGTATTGAATCACTGCTGGCGTTGCGTGGCCAGCAGCAGTCGTATGGGCACCTTCAGGAAATCATTATTCAGAACTTCCGCGCCAAACCGGACACCCTCATGGCGCAGGCGGAAGAGCCCGGGCTGGATGAACTGTTATGGACCATTGCCGTCGCCCGTATCCTGTTTGGGGCCGAAATGAATATTCAGGCGCCACCCAATTTAAGCCCAGGTGTGCTGCCGCAGTTACTGGCGGCGGGCAGTAATGACTGGGGCGGGGTATCGCCGCTGACTCCGGATTATGTAAACCCGGAAGCGCCCTGGCCACACCTGGACCAACTCCGCCGGGAAACAGCCGCCGCCGGCAAGCACTTGCAGGAACGCCTGACGATTTATCCCTCCTATCTGCGCAACGCCGAGCATTGGCTCGACCCGGGCCTGCACACGAGAGTCTTGCAAACGACGGATGCCGAGGGATTTCCACGCACCAGCCGCTGGCGCCCCGGAGCAGCGATTCCGCCGCCCGAAGATCTGGTGGAGGGCATTTACACGGCGGTGGCGGAGCGCCAGGTATCCGGCCACATTCAGAGGATTACCGAAGCTTGCCGGAATCGGCGGACCCTGGATGAGGCGGAGCTGACGCAGTTGTTCCGGGCGCGCGGGGCGGATTTTTTCTGGGTCTGCCAACAGGCGGACGCCCTTCGCCGGGAAGTCTGTGGAGAAACAGTCAGCTACGTGGTCAACCGCAATATCAACTACACCAATGTCTGTTATTTCAAGTGCCGGTTTTGCGCGTTTTCCAAAGGTAAACACAGTGAAAACCTGCGCGGCCGTCCCTATGACCTGGACCTGGATGAAATCGCCCGGCGTTGTGTCGAAGCCTGGCAACGCGGGGCCACCGAAGTGTGCATGCAGGGGGGCATTCACCCGGATTACACCGGCCAGACCTATCTGGATATCGTGGATACGGTCAAGCGGGTCACACCGGGCATGCACATCCACGCCTTTTCGCCGCTGGAAGTCTGGCAGGGCGCCAAAACGCTGGGTCTCGGCATCAGCGAATATCTGGCCCAGTTGCAAGCGGCGGGTCTGGGCACCCTGCCGGGCACGGCCGCCGAGATTCTGGATGATGAAGTGCGGGCTACCCTGTGTCCCGACAAGATCAATACCGGGCAATGGCTGGAGGTGATGGCGGCGGCCCATGAACTGGGTTTCAACACCACCGCCACCATCATGTACGGGCACATGGAGCGGGTGGAGCACTGGTCCCGGCACTTGCTGCGGATTCGCGAACTGCAACAAATCAGCGGCGGCTTTACGGAATTGGTGCCGCTGCCGTTTGTGCATATGGAGGCGCCCATGTATCTGCAGGGCCGGGCGCGCCAGGGGCCGACCTTTCGCGAGTCGATACTGATGCATGCGGTGGCGCGGCTGGCCTTGCACGGCTATATCGACAATATCCAGACATCCTGGGTAAAAATGGGCGAGCCCGGTGTCGCCGCCTGCCTTAATGCCGGCGCCAATGATCTGGGTGGCACCTTGATGAACGAAAGCATTACTCGCGCCGCCGGGGCTGAACACGGGCAGGAATGGAGCCCCGAGTTCATGGACGGGGTAATAAGTGGACTGGGCCGCAGACCGCGGCAACGCAACACGGTGTATGGCGAAGTCACTGCGGAGCGGCGTATGGCGGGGCGGTCGGCTTTACCCCTGTCGGACCCGATCAATACTCCGCTCGGGAAAACAGCCAGGCGCAACAGCCGCGGCCGGCAACTGGTTCGCAACCCGGTGATCGCCAGAACCGGTTAACCCGTATCTTGTCGGGGGGTGTGACTCCGGTTTTGGCACGGAAGACGAAAACCGCAGGCCGCCCATACACCAGATTCGGTTATAACTCCGTGGGCGTCCAGTGAAACCTGACATAAAAGGGCTAAAAGGGCTTTGACCCCTTTACCTGTTCCTTTACCTGTTCTTTTACTTTTTTACTTTTTGACCCTTTTTACTTTTGGAAATTAAAGGGGTCAAAGCCCTTTTAGAAGTTATGGGTAGTGAAGAAGGTGACCGGAAGCGCACCAGGTTGGGGCCTTGCCAGCACCGGCACGAGCGGCAACAGCAATACTGCCGACGCGGAAAGCAGTATTTCCTACCGCTATGGAGAAGCCAAAATACAGGCATCCGGTCGGGGTTTTCTCGGCTTTGAACGCCTGAAAACCATCGATGAGGAGACCAAGGTGACCACGACCACCCAATATCGGCAGGACTTCCCCTATATCGGCCGGCCGTTGAGTACGGAGGTGCGTACCGAGGACGGGAAGTTGCTGCGCAAGAGCACATCCACCTGGAAGCTGCAACGGCCTGCGAGCCCCACGCTGGCCAGCATGGCGGACACGGCGCGGACTGACGGCACGGCCAAGCTCGGCGCCTTGCGCCCGGTGCTGAGCAAAACCGAGGAGTTGCGCTATGCGCTGGATACCACGTCTACGCCGGCCACCCAAACGGCCTTGAGCTAGGTGGTGACCACCAACACGCACGATGCCTTCGGCAATCTCAGATCAAAGGGGTCAGAGTCATTGATTTTGATCCATCGAGAGAATAAAGACCTCTCTGCTTCGCCAGTAAAAAACGAATCCGAGATCATCTCAACCATCTTTACAGTAGCTCCATCTATGGACTATATTTAGTACCAAATTAGCATTCAGAAACGGGGCATAGAATGAAATTGAGTAAATCAGTCAAACCCATCAGCTACTTGAAAAGTCACACTGCAGAGGCGCTCCGCGATGTCAACGAGGGGAAGAACACCATGGTGATCACCCAACACGGCGAAGCCAAGGCAGTGCTCCAGGATATAGCCAGTTATGAACAGATGCAGGAATCTCTTTCGCTGCTCAAAATGCTGGCCCAAAGCTCCAAAAGTATTCAGGAAGGCCGTAGCAAACCCCTCAAAAAAGCCTTTGCGGATGTTCGCAAGCAGGTAAGGGACAGCATCGAGTGAAACGGTATCGTGTCCGGCTTACCGAAGATGCAGAGCATGACCTGATCGATATTTACCGCTACATGGCGCTCTACGATTCCGTGGAGAATGCAGACTATGTACTGAATCAGCTAGAAGCCCTCTGCTCGCGGCTTGCCGAGCTGCCAGAGCGAGGCCACGTTCCGCCGGAACTGAATAGAATTGGTGTATCGAACTATAGGGAAGTCAACTTCAAGCCGTATCGTGTTATCTATGAGGTGCTCCGGCAGGGCGTTATTGTTCACTGCATTCTCGATGGCCGCAGGGACATACCATCTTTACTTGAGCGGCGTCTAATTCGTTAGACCTGTCCCTGAAAGTAATACTTGATTACGGGAAAATCCTTTTAGGCCAGTACTGCCAGACTCTGCCCGGTGCTGCCAACCTACCCCACCCGATTGTTAACAAGCTATTTTTGTAACTACTTACACCTTCACAGGTTATGGGGCGACGCATGCGTCGCCCGCACATCCGGGGAGCCAAACCGCCAAATGCAAACATTGCGCGGGCCGCACCATACGGGCGAGGCATGCCTCGCCCCTACGCACCAGTCTGTCGGCGCACCAATTCCCGACCCCGGACCGAGCAGAGGGGGCGAGTAGTGACCTGACACCATTGATTTTTGTCAAAACGAATAGGAACCAATAGCTGTACATCATGACCAATAGCTATACATAGCGGCGAATACCTATACATAGCCTTCTGCATGGAGCGATTTCATACCGAGAAAAGCAATGTAAGCTATTAATTGTACTAAATTATTCGAAAATATCGGAAAAAACCGTAAAACAGGGCATAAATCCCGTATTTAGGCCTATTTCGCTTATTATTGCGCAAATATGACATATATTGCGCAAATAGGCATCAACGGTGAGATCACCATCAGCCTGGGCCTGCCCGATGGCAGGGAACAGATGTACAGCGTGCCCTGCCGGGACGATACACTGGCCGAATCGTCCGGCTAAACGCACCCTTTCCGGCCACGCCAGAGGAATTCAGAATCGTGGAGAGCGGGCATCACTGAATTGGAGAAAGGGGACATTACTGCTTTGCGTCTACAAATTCTGAAGGAATGCTCATTGTAACCGTTTGGTGTTGGTGTAATGGAACCAACAGCAAGGCCGGTATCAATACTCAATCCGCCACAATGAGAATTGCTGCTCTCACTCGGGACAACTGGCGCAAATCGTGGACCGAAGATATTATGCCCGGCTTGAGAACCTGCCGGACCCGGTAGGTTCAGGGCTTCCAACTTTCCCTGACCCCGGCATGGAGAAAACCCATGAACGCATTATCAACACACTACTACACGGTACACAACGCCATCTTTGGGCGGCTGAAATACCTTGATGGACTGGCTCCGCTGGCTCTGCGTCTGTACCTGGCGCCGATCTTCTGGATGGCGGGAATCACCAAGGTTAAAGGTATCGAAAATACCATCGAGTGGTTCGGCAATCCAGACTGGGGGCTGGGCCTGCCCTTTCCCACGGTACTTGCTTACCTGGCGGCGTACACCGAGGTGATAGGCGCGATGTTGCTGGTCCTGGGCCTGGCAACCCGCTGGATAGCAATTCCACTGATAGTGACCATGCTGGTTGCCATGATTACGGTGCACTGGGAGCATGGCTGGGCCGCGATAGCCAGTTCCAACATGGAGGGGGTGGCAATGCGGCTTTCCGCGGCGAAGGAAATCCTGCGCGAGTACGGTAATTACAAGTGGCTGACAGAAAAGGGTTCCCTGGTCATTCTCAACAATGGTATCGAGTTTAGCGTGACCTACCTGGTGATGTTGTTCAGCCTGCTTTTTACCGGTGGGGGGCGTTATTTCAGCGCTGATTACTGGCTGCGCCACTTCACGGGCGGCTCGGCGCGGAGTTGATAGCCGGATAAACGTACAGGGACGCCTTGCAGGAAAACATCCGGGCGGGACAGCTTTCAAATTCTACCGTCAATTATCAACCCATCGCCGCACGGCCAGCGGCCTGGAATGATTGGAACAAGCTCCGAAGCGGAACCTCCTCGCGGCCAACACATGCGGGGTAAAAGTGATAGAATGCCGCGCATTTTTCACCATGAGTACGGCGGAGTGAGTAGAAAACAACAGCGGGCTGGCACGGTGGAGCCTTGGAGTCTGGCCCAGTTCCACGTTCCTGAGCAGGAGGGTGAGACCCGATTTCACGATCTGGAATTGCATGAATCCATCATGCACGGCATTGCCGACTTGGGTTTTCAATATTGTTCGCCGATTCAGGCGGCGATTTTGCCCGTTGCCATGCAGGGTCATGACGCCATTGGCAAAGCCCAGACCGGCACCGGAAAAACCGCCGCCTTTCTGATTACCATTCTCAACGACCTGCTCAACAACCCTACCGGGCAAGAGCGCTTTATCGGTGAACCCCGCGCCCTGATCATCGCCCCTACCCGCGAACTGGTCATGCAGATCGCCGCCGATGCCTCTGACCTGGCCAAGTATACGGGCGTAAAAATCGCCACCCTGATTGGCGGAATGGACTATCAGAAGCAGTTACAGGTTCTACAGCGGCAGGTGGTGGATATCGTAGCCGCTACTCCCGGCCGTTTGCTGGATTTCATGGGCCGGCGCGACCTGTTCCTGGACCGTGTGGAGATTCTGGTGCTGGATGAGGCCGACCGCATGCTAGACATGGGTTTTATTCCCCAGGTGAAACGTATTGTCCGCGCCACCCCTGAGAAATCTCACCGCCAGACGCTGTTATTCAGCGCCACCTTTGAACAGGACATTATCAATTTGGCCCGGCAGTGGACCTTCGAGGCGGCGCATATTGACATCAAGCCGGAGCAGGTGGCTATCGACAGCGTGGAGCAAAGAGTTTACATGCTCAACAGTGATCAACGTTTTAAATTTTTGTCCAACCTGCTGCGGACACCGGAGGCCAGTAGCGTAATCGTATTCGCCAATCGCCGCGACCAGGTGCGGCGTCTGTATGAGCGGTTGCGCAACGGAGGCTTTCGCTGTGGCGTCCTGTCAGGCGATATACCGCAGCACAAACGCACCCGGACCCTTGAGCAGCTCAAGGCCGGCGCCATCAAGGTGTTGGTGGCAACCGATGTTGCCGGGCGGGGTATCCATGTGGACAGTGTCAGCCACGTGGTGAATTTCAATTTGCCCGAAGACCCCAAGGATTATGTACACCGTATCGGCCGCACCGGCCGCGCCGGGGCAACCGGCATATCCATCAGTTTTGCCAGTGAAGACGATGCCTTTCTGTTGCCGGACATCGAGGCCCTGCTGGGAGAAAAACTGAGTTGTGTATTTCCGCCCTCGGAATTACTGGAAAGCGCTACTCACTGAAACAGGAGGCAGCAGCTTGCTGCTAGGGACCAGCACCGGCCCGGCGCAGAATGTCTGCGTATTCGCTGGAGCGACGATGTTGCCGGACGATGGAAAGCACGGTTTGACCTTGTGGATTGGTGGCATTGATACTGCGGCCCTCGGTCACGAAAAAGCCCACAAATTTCTCGAAATCCTCCGCGCGCATACTTTGGTATGCCTTGAGCAGCATGTGGAAGTCAGTTTCCACTTCATCATAGGATTTGAGGGTGAGAAAACCCTTGATTCGCACCTCGGTCCAGACTTCATCGATGACTTTCGCCTTGTCTTTCTTCATCCTTGTCCTGCTTTCAGCTTCCTGTGCAGCCATTCATTCACCAGTTGCGGATGCGCCTGACCCTGTGAAGCCTTCATGACCTGCCCGACGAAGAAACCCAGCATCTTCTTGCGTTTTCCGGGGTCGGCCGCCAGGTATTTTTCAACCTGGGCCGGATGTTGGGCGATCACCTGTTCCACCATGGCTTCCAGCTTGCCGCTGTCGCTGACTTGCTGAAGACCGTTGGCGGCGATGATCTGATCGGCACTACCCTGGCCGCTCCACATTCCCTCAAACACCTGCTTGGCGATTTTTCCGGAAATACTTTGGTCCAGTATACGGGTAATCAACTCACCCAGGCCGGTGGCGCTGACCGGGCTGTCTTCAATCTCCAAACCGGCCCTGTGTAACTGGCCCAATAACTCCACCTGCACCCAGTTGGCGGCCAGTTTGGGATTGCCGCAGGTCTTGACCACATCTTCAAAATAGTCCGCCAGTTCGCGCGAACTGGATAGTACCAGCGCATCGTAGCCGCTCAGTTGATAGT
The DNA here is from genome assembly GCA_026710905.1 of Halieaceae bacterium. Taxonomy (GTDB): domain Bacteria; phylum Pseudomonadota; class Gammaproteobacteria; order Pseudomonadales; family Halieaceae; genus JAPOQD01. The sequence goes on along the minus strand of JAPOQD010000115.1, from coordinate 7,915 downwards.
CCTGAACAAAGCGGGCCCGCTTCTGCCGGGGCAATTCCGGCAGGGAATCGCGAAGTTGTTCAATATAGTACCTGTCGATAAGCACCGGAAGCAGGTCAGGCTCGGGGAAGTAGCGGTAATCATTGGCGACTTCCTTGCTGCGCATGGGGCGGGTTTCATTACGCTCCGGGTCGTACAGGCGAGTTTCCTGTTCAATCTGACCGCCGGCTTCCAGAATGTCCAATTGACGTTGTTGTTCAACCTGGATGGCTTTCTCAACGAAACGGAACGAATTGACGTTCTTGATTTCAGTGCGAACCCCCAGTTTCTCAGTGCCGGTGGGCCGTAGCGAGAGGTTGACATCACAGCGCATGGAACCTTCCGCCATATTGCCATCCGAAACACCCAGATAGGTCACTAGAGAGTGGATGGTCTTCAGGTAGGCGACGGCTTCAACGGCTGAACTGAGGTCCGGTTCCGAGACAATTTCCAACAGCGGGGTTCCGGCCCGGTTCAGGTCTATACCGGAGCGACCCTGAAAAAGATCGTGCAGGGACTTGCCAGCGTCCTCTTCCAGGTGCGCGCGGGTAATTCCTATGAACTTGCCGCTGCCGTCAGCCTTTTGGATTTCCACCTTGCCTTTCCCCACCACGGGCTGGTGAAACTGGGAAATTTGATAGCCCTTGGGCAGGTCCGGATAGAAGTAGTTTTTGCGATCAAAAACGCAGCGATGGCTGATTTCGGCGTCGATGCCCAGCCCGAACAACACTGCCAGGCGAACCGCCTCCGCATTGACGAGCGGCAGCATCCCCGGCATGGCCAGATCAATAGCACAGGCCTGACTGTTCGGCTCTGCGCCAAAGCGGGTCGCGGCCGCGGAAAAAATCTTTGACCGGGTAGCAAGTTGCACATGTACTTCCAGGCCGATAACGGTTTCCCAGGGCATGAATTCAATTCCTCACGGGAGTGCGTTGGTGCCAATCTGTCTGCTGCTGAAACTGGTGGGCCACGTTAAGAAGTCTTCCCTCGGAGAAATAATCACCGATAAGTTGCATGCCCACCGGTAATTGTTCGCTGAAGCCGGCGGGCGCGGAGATGGCGGGAAGCCCCGCCAGGTTGACCCCCAGGGTGTAACTGTCTTCCAGGTACATGGCGATGGGATCGCTGGACTTCTCCCCAAAGCGCCAGGCCAGGTGAGGAGTGGTGGGCCCGGCAATGATATCCACTTGCTCAAAGGCCCGCACAAAGTCTTGCTGCAACAGGCGGCGAATTTGCTGGGCCTTGCGGTAGTAGGCTTCATAGTAACCTGCGGAGAGGGCGTAGGTGCCCACCAGGATACGGCGTTTTACTTCGGCTCCGAAGCCTTCTTCGCGGGTTCGAGAGTACAGGTCGTGCAGGTCGCTTGGCTCTGCGCAGCGATATCCATAGCGTACGCCATCGTAGCGGGACAGGTTGGTGGAAGCCTCGGCGGGAGCGATGACATAGTAGGCGGACACGCACAGATCGGTATGCGGCAGGGATATGTCGACCAGAGTTACGCCCATTTGTTCCAGTTGCCGAAGACCCTCGAGCACCACACCGGCGATACCGTCATCCAGAGCGGCGTTGAAATATTCTGTGGGAACACCCACCTTCAGGCCGCTGAGGCCCCGATTCAGCTGGGAGCGATAGTCTTCCACTTCACGGTCGATTGAAGTGGAATCGGCGGGATCAAAGCCTGCCATGGCCGACAGTAACAATGCACAGTCTTCGGCAGTCCTGGCCATGGGGCCGGCCTGGTCCAGACTGGAGGCGAAAGCAACCATGCCGAGGCGGGACACACGCCCGTAGGTGGGTTTGATCCCGGTGAGACCACACAGGGCCGCGGGTTGACGAATTGAACCGCCGGTATCGGTACCGGTTGCAGCGGGCGCCAGGCCGGCAGCTACCGCGACTGCAGAGCCGCCGGAAGAGCCGCCGGGCACCCGGTCCCTTGCCCAGGGATTCAGGGTCGGTCCGTAGAAGCTGGTTTCGGTGGAAGACCCCATGGCGAATTCATCCATATTGGTCTTGCCAAGGCTGATACTCCCGGCAGCATTCAATTTACTGATCACCGTGGCATCATAGGGAGGGACAAAGTTGCCCAACATACGCGAACCGCAACTGGTGCGTACACCACGAGTACAGAATATGTCCTTATGGGCCAGGGGAACACCCAGCAGGGGGGTATTTTCACCATTGGCGCGGCGCTGGTCAGCGGCTCCGGCCTGAGCCAGGGCGGTTTCGCCGGTTACGGTAATGAAGGCGTTCAGGCCAGGGTTGTTGGCAGCAATGCTGGCCAGATAGCCGCGGGTAATCTCGACACTCGAAAATTCCTTGTTGCACATCCCTTTCAGCAGCGCCGTAATGGTTTGAGCTGGCATTTCAGTATCCTGACCCAAAAATACACTGCATGAATGACACATTGATAGACATAAACTTTCCAAATAACCTCAAGCGATCGGGTGCCATGTGCCCGGAGGGTGCCATGTGCCCGGAGGGTGCAATATGCGGGCTAGTCGAGGACCCTTGGCACAAGGTACAAATCGTCTTCCAGTTCCGGGGCGAGAGGCTGAAATTGCTCCCGTTGATCCGTTTCCATTACCACATCCGGCCGCAGCCGTTGGCTGGCGTCCAATGGGTGAGCCATGGGTTCAAGGCCGCTGGTATCCACCACCTGCATCTGCTCCACCATGGCCAGAATACTGGCAATACGGCTGGTGACTTCGCCGATTTCCCGGTCGGCTATACGAATTTTCGCCAGCTCGGCAATCTTCGCTATTTCGGCTTGCTCTATAGACATTACGGCTTAGGCTCGGCAGTGATTCGGGGTGCTTCGGGAACAGCGGCGCAAATCTAACATATTTGCGTCTTGCCGATAATCCCCGCACTTGGTAGAGTCTGCGCCTGTAACAAAAACCTTCATGTAACGTATTGAAGTGACGAGTCTTTTTCGCCTCAAATACGGCAAAAGTTTGCATTCCGGTTTTACAAGGTGTACTGCTGAATATGTTCAAATGGCTTCGCGGACTGTTTTCAAATGACCTGTCCATTGACCTGGGGACGGCGAATACCCTCATTTACGTTCGTGATCAGGGAGTGGTGCTCAATGAACCCTCCGTTGTTGCGCTTCGTGAGCTAAACGGCCAGAAAACAGTCGAAGCGGTGGGCATCGGGGCCTGGCGCATGCTCGGGCGTACGCCGGACAACATTGTTTCCATACGCCCTCTCAGAGACGGAGTGATCGCAGACTTTCAGGTAACCGAGAAAATGCTGCAGTTTTTCATTGCCAAGGTACACAAACGCAGTTTTTTTCTACCCAGCCCCCGAGTTTTGATTTGTGTCCCCTGTATGTCGACCCAGGTCGAGCGACGGGCTATCCGTGAGTCGGCGATTGGCGCCGGGGCTCGCGAAGTACACCTGATCGAGGAACCCATGGCAGCGGCGATTGGCGCTGGACTGCAGGTGGATGACGCCACTGGCTCCATGGTGGTGGATGTGGGCGGCGGTACCACAGAAATCGCCATTCTTTCCCTGAACGGGGTGGTCTATCGGGAATCTATCCGGGTTGGCGGGGACCGTTTTGACGAGGCTATTATCTCCTACGTGCGCCGTCGCCATGGCAGCTTGATCGGTGACGTTACCGCGGAACGTATCAAGCAGGAGGTGGGTTGCGCCCATCCGGTCATTGAACAGCGGGAAATCGATGTGCGCGGCCGCAATCTGGCGGAGGGAGTGCCTAAAACCTTTACGCTGAACTCCATTGAGATACTGGAAGCGTTTCAGACACCTCTGGCGCAGATCAAGCAGGCCGTGGTGAGGGTATTGGAGCACTCTCCACCGGAATTGGCTTCCGATATTGCCGAGAGCGGTATTGTGCTGACCGGTGGTGGGGCCTTACTGCGTGGCCTTGATATTCTGCTTGCCGAGACCACGGGCGTACCTGTGGTTCTGGCCAAGGAGCCACTCACCTGTGTAGTCCGCGGTGGCGGCATTGCAATAGAGCAAATGGACCGCCGTACCTTGCAACTTTTGTCTACCAAGTAGTACGCTCCTTCGCCGTCTTTCGGCCTGACCAAGAGAATTTGTCATCAAACTCTTGTTCTTGAAAGATATCTCCTCCACCAGGCGTTTTACGACCGCCGTGGTGCTTGCGCTGCTTCTGATTCTTGCGGACCTTGGTTTCAATCAATTGCATGCCACGCGCGCCGCCCTGTCTAATATAGCCTTCCCATTTTACTGGCTGGTGGATACCGGTGCGCGGCTGGGCGTTTGGGGTGGGGAAAATCTCGTTTCCCGGACCAGCTTGTTGAAACAGAACCGGCAACTGCGTGAGCAGGAGTTGTTACTCAAGGGTCAGCTCCAGCAAATGTTGGCATTGCGGGCGGAAAATGAAAGGCTGCGGAAATTATTTGCCGCCAGATTGACACTTCCTGAGGATATGCAGGCGGCTGAGTTGATCGGTATCGGGCCAGACCCGGCTCGTCACTTGGTGGTTCTCGACAAGGGTAAGAGGGATGGCGTTTATGTGGGGCAACCCGTACTGGACGCAGACGGCTTGATGGGGCAGGTGATCGAGGTGAGCAGCACCAGTTCGCGGGTGTTGTTGGTCACAGACCTTACTCATGCGGTCCCTGTGCGGGTGATTCGCAACGGAGTACGAGCAATTGTTGAAGGCAGTGGGAAACAGTATCAAATGAACCTGCGGCAAGTCTCTTTTACTACGGATATAAAGGTGGGGGATGTACTGGTCACCTCGGGCCTGGGCGGACGTTTCCCAGAGGGTTATCCGGTGGGGGTGGTCACTGCGCTGGAACGGGACCCGGGCCGGGCTTTTGTCAGCGCCAGGGTCAGACCAAAGGCGCAACTGGACCGCAGCCGCCACGTATTACTGGCTTATCGCCGTGGATGAGGCCCGTGGCCAGTGGGTGATTGCCCTCAGCTTTTCAGTTGCCTATTTTCTGGCAATATACCCCTTGCCCAGATGGGCTGAATGGGCTCGTCCGGAGTGGGTGGCGCTGGTTTTGATCTACTGGGCAATCGCATTGCCACAACGGGTAGGTATTGGCGCGGCCTTTGTCGCCGGGCTGTTACTGGATGTTTTTGAAGGGGCTGTGCTAGGCCAGAATGCCCTGTCCCTGTCAGTGCTCGCCTGGTTTTCACTGCTGTTCCATCAGCGCTTGCGAGCATTGAACTTGTGGCAGCAAGCCCTGTCGGTTTTCCTGATGTTGGGCGTACACCAGATCCTATGTCAGTGGATACAGAATATGGCGGGTGCGGGAGCTCCCGATCTATGGTTTTTGGTTTCGGCAGTGTCGGGCGCCGCCCTGTGGCCGGGTGTGTTGTTAGTGTTACGTCATCAACGCCGCACCTATCATGTGCAGTGAAAAAACTCGGCCATCGTAATTCCAGCCTCTCGATCCAGGCTGGCGCCATATCCGGGCCAAATCGGCGACCATGCCTGGCGGGGAATTGATTGAAGTGATACTGCTCTAAGTTCTGGAGCCATGCTACTGTACCCCAGCTCATGCAGGACAAGCTCTTGAAGAATCAACACCTCTACAGGCTGAACCGCTGGCTGTGGGGCGGAATCGTGTCGTTCATCGTGTTGCTGGCCTTGTATATCAGTGTCGGCCGAATGGTCATGAACAATGTTGGCTCGTATCGAGCCGAGCTGTTGCGCGAGATCAATGCACGCCTGGATTTTGTAGTGGAGGCTGACTCCTTGCGCGGCCACTGGGAGTCGCTCACGCCCTACCTGGAGTTACACGGGGTCAGGGTTGCAAGCACTGCCCACGACGGCCCCATTCTGCAGGTGCAGAAGCTGAGTCTCGGGTTTGACCTGCTGGATTCCGTCCTCACCCGAAGCCTCCAGTTGTACATGCTGCAGGCCGACGCGGTGCAACTGCATTTCGAGATGGGCGTTGATGATAAATTGAAGATAGAGAGTATCGCCGCCGGTCGAGGGTTTTTGTCCGAACCGGTAATACGCTTTGTGCTCAATACCGAACAATTGCTGGTAAGTGATTTGCGGTGGTCCCTGCAACGCCAAAACCGTCTGTTTCGCGGGAGCGGCGCCATGCATTTGTTACGCGAACAGGAGTTTCGCCGCCTCAAACTTTCCTTGTATGACCCCGGTGAGGAGCCCTGGCTGCGGCTCGTTGCCGAAACCGCTGGAGATCCCACCGACCTGGACGATCTGGATGCCGACCTGCACCTGAATCTACGCTTATCCGCCGCTGAGGGTCACGCCCAACTTGCCTCCATCGCAGGATTAACGATGACGCGGGGTACTGTCGACAGTGAATTGTGGTTCAGCGTACGTCAGGGCAAGTTGCGCTCCACTGCCGATCTTTCCGCACTGGACCTTGTCGTGAAGCCCCTGGACGAGGCCGCCGAACCGATCCTGGTGGACCGGCTGTCAGCGCGGCTGCGAGCAGTTCAGGTGGAGCAGGGCTGGGAGTTTGGCGCCACCGGGATAGAGGCCGGCAGCGGTGCGGCGGAATTTATTTTGCAAGGATTCAAGGGTAGCTTGCAAGATGGCGCCTTGCGGGCGCATTTCTCCAGCATTGATCTTGGCCGCCTGGCCGGCTTTCTGCAGGCGCAGCCGTGGATTCCCGCTGGCGCCAGTCAAGTTATGGCCACCTTGTCACCCAAAGGGCAGCTCACCCGAATGCAAGTCAGTGTGAGCGACCTTGAACAAGTGAGCGGCAGTTGGCGCCTGCAAGCCAACTTTGAAGAGTTTGCTCTGAATCCCTGGAAGGCTGCGCCGTCCATTGACAATGCTGCAGGCTACCTGAACCTGACTCCCGGTGGGGGACTGCTGCAGATCGATACAAGCAATTTCGCCCTCGGCTTTCCCAAACTGTATCAACATGTACTGGAATACCAAAACTTCGCCTCGGAACTTGCTTTCAGCGTGAAGCCTGACCGCCTTGATTTGTGGAGTGGAAGATTTACCGGGCTCGGCGAAGAGGGTGAGGTACACGGACTGTTTGCACTGGCCCTGCCGCTACCCTTGCAACAGCCTGCTGCCAGCCCCGAGATCGACTTGTTGATCGGAGTTCGGGACACCTTGGCGAAATATCGGGACAAGTATCTTCCCGGCACGCTGCCACCCGCGTTGTTGCAATGGCTTGGGCGCAGTATCGGCGAAGGTCATATCGAAGAGGGTGGGTTTCTCTTCCGCGGCCGTATGAGGAAAAATGACAAGGCTCACCGCAATATGCAGTTGTTTCTGAATGTCGATAGCGCCGAGGTCGATTACCACCCGGATTGGCCGCCACTGAGTGAAGCCCTGGCTACCCTGTATGTTGACAATACTGAAGTCGATGCCCTGGTGCAGCGGGCGCATTGCCTGGATTCGCAGGCGGAGCTGGTCAAAATCAACCTGAATCGCGGACCCGGCCGTGAACTTTTGCTAGAGGTGAAAGGCGCCTTGCAAGGTCCGGCCCAGGATGGGCTCTCTGTGCTCAACGATTCTCCGCTGCGCAGCATGATTGGCGATGCCTTCGTGGACTGGAAATTGGACGGTGAGATGACTACTGCTCTGCAATTGAATCTTGACCTGCGTGATCCGGGACGCAGCACCAAAGTAGAGCTGACCACGGAGTTTGCAGATGTCGTGCTGGATACAGGCGTCCTGGGGGTATCGGTTGAGAATATCCAGGGAACACTGGGTTATGGCACCGGGAGTGGGTTTTCTGCTCCGAATCTGCTGGCTCGGCTATGGGGGCAGCCGTTGCAGGCGCAAGTTGTCCAGGGAGCAGCTGCGGATGGGCTGAATGATCTGGAAATTCGGGTGAATGGGCGGATTGAGAGCGATGCGATAATGCGCTGGCTGGACCTGGATGTATTGCGGCTCGCCAGTGGGGGGGCCGAGGCAGAGGTGCACATCGGCGCGCCTCCCGGGAAGGCG
>JAPOQD010000197.1 GCA_026710905.1 Halieaceae bacterium | reverse complement strand
CGCAGCCTGTCAGGCTGCCCACAATGTTCCAGCTTCTACCTGTATTCCACCGGGGAAAACAATGCGGGAAACCTCAACTGAATGACTGCAAATTAACTTGAGAAAGAGGCAGTGGAATAATCTGAGCGACAACAACGAGTCAGGTAAAACAACCCTACTTAATGCCTTGCAGTGGGCACTCTACGGGGACAACGCCTTGCCAGGGAAAGGCGAGGGTTTTCGCCTGCACCCCATTGACTGGGATGGGAGTGAAAATAAGCGGGTCCCGATAACAGCCACAGTGGAGTTTGAACTGACGACCTATCGCCGGGTTTCTGGTGATACACGTGAAACGCGAAAGCGTTACCGTTTGGTACGAACGGTATTCGAGGACGTGGACAATCAGGTCCGCCGCCCCACCTCGACTGTCAGTCTGTTTGCGCTGGACGAAACGGGATCCCATCCCATTGATACACCGGAAGCACTGATAAACGAGGAACTGCCGCCAGACCTGCGAGAGGTTTTTTTCACAGACGGCGACCGGGCGCTGAGCTTCATTGAGGCTGATGTGGCGCTGTCTACCAAACGTGATCGCGTGCAGCGGGCTATACGCTCTCTCCTCGGCCTCGGCGTTTTAGATGATGCAATCAAGCATGTTCTAAAATCATCGGCAGAAGTGAATAGGAAAGCCAAACTGGCCGGACGCGACAGCGAGTTGACCCGGATAGCCTCACGGTTGGTAATGATGGAAAACGAACGTGAGAAGCTGGAAGCCGGACTTGAAGACGCGAAGCAACAATTCGTAGCCTTCGACCAAAAGGTAGATGAGACAGATCGCAAGATTGAAGCAGCGCTGCAAAAGGGCGACAAGGAGAAATTGCGTGTCGACCGCAGTCAAGTCAAGCGCCAGATCGAGCAACTTGATGACCAACTTAAGGCAGCTAAGAAGGATCATTCGGCATTGTTCCGCAGCCGTTCCATAGCTACCGATTTACTCGCACCCCTTCTCGTGAAGGCGCTAGAAAAACTCGAAGATTTGCACGATCAAGGCAAGATTCCAAACACTACAATTCCAGTTCTTCAGCACCGTCTCTCGGCTGAAACCTGTATCTGTGGTGAGTCCTTGGAGTCCAGTAGTGTGGGTGGCGACCAGCGGCGCGACCATATTCAGAAACTCATTGATGACAGTCGAATGGCCGATGAAATCCAAGAAATCTCATCGGAACTCTACTATAGCGCAGAGCCCCAACACATTAGTGGAGAAACCGGAGTCGATACCTGGCTGAAAGAATACAAGAAAATCTTTGCACGCTGTAACGGCATCCAGGATCAGCTTGAAGAGGCGGGCCGAAGGTTCAGGGCGTTGGAACTTCAACTGGACGCGCTTCCCGATACAGACATACGGGGTCTTAGAGATACACGCCGCCAATACAAACAACTTCGCGACGATCACTTATCAAATCAGGCATCCATCAAAACTCAACTCGTTGGACATGGAAGCGAGCGTGAAGGGCTTGAAAGAGAACGCGACCGTCTGTTGCGTGCGCAGAAGGAGGGCATGCTTATACTAGCGGAACGCGACGTAACAGAAGATGTGACGAAGGTTCTGAGAAGTGCATATCAACGTATCACCAGTGAGGAATTGCATAAAGTCAGTGAGTTAATGAACAGTATTTTTCTTGAGATGATTGGTGCCGACCCGGAGCAGGGCGCGATTATCCGGCATGCCGAGATCAGCGCGGAGTTCGATATCATCGTTTATGGTCCCAATGACCGAACCCTCAATCCAGACCGGGACCTTAATGGTGCCTCACGCCGTGCCCTTACACTCGCCTTCATTTTGGCGCTGACAAAGGTCAGTGAGGTGGAGTCGCCGAACGTGATTGACACGCCACTAGGTATGACTAGCGGCTATGTCAAGCGTTCGATCCTCAGAACTGCGGTACGCGAAAGTGCTCAACTTGTACTATTCTTAACTCATGACGAGATTGCAGGTTGCGAAGAGATCATTGACGAGTCGGCGGGTGTAATCTTTACGCTGACGAACCCAGCGCACTACCCCAAGATGCTTAGCTATGATCCAGGTGTAACTGAACGCAAGGTTCTTCGATGCGAATGTGATCACCGGAATGAATGCCAACTATGCCAGCGTCGTACAGAAGCACAGGTGGAACTTGAATTAGTGTCATAGGAGGCGAACATGGCTGATAGATACTTTAATCCATTTCAGGCAATCGATATCACTGTGCCGGTTGAATACCACGAGGCCTTCACTCGGTATTGTCAGAGTGGCGGTACCGCTATCATCGATCAAAGCCCGTTTCCTCGCATGGTTGATCTTTGGTTCCTTTCCGTATGCGTTGCGGTGCGGCTCGGACTCAAGCCTGCTGATACAGCAAAATATGAGACGAGGAAGATCATAGATGGCTCGATATTTGGAAGCGATCCTTGGCGGGTTCATACGCTGATGCTGATCGCAATCGGTAAGACGGGAGATGTGCAGATAGTATCGAAGCCAAGAAAGATGATGACGCTGGCCAGCGGCCTCGCAATTTCGGGACTGCCGGAAGTCATTGAGATGCTGAAAGATGGTGGTGCTGAACCGATCTGGAATTTGTCAGACTCGATTGACCGAATGCTGAGTAATTAGGTGTATAACAACTTAAATATTACAGATACGAAAATGTAATTTACTGAGGCTGTAATGAAGAAAATAAAGGACCTATTTTGTGCAGAAGCTTCGAGTCCACATGAAACAGCTATGCTCTATCATGGGTTGGTTGGTTTCAGGATCCCTGAGTATCAACGTGAATATGATTGGTCCGAAGATAACATTAATCGACTATTCTATGATTGCCTTGGCGGATTTAATCGCCTTAAGACCAGTAAAAATGCAGATGTTTTCACTTTTCTAGGTACAGTTATTTTGGTCAATGAAGATACGGTCGACGAAAATTTTAAAGGTACCTCTGTAGCGATAGTAGATGGCCAGCAACGACTCACAACACTAACACTACTTGCCTGTGCATTGTATGAAAGGCTCAGAATTTTAGAAAAAGTTATTGACACACTTGATCTCAGAAAAGAGTTAAGAGATTGGCTTGAGACCGAGGTATCTGAGCAGCTAGACGAATTACTAGACTGTGTTATAGGCTTTCAGAGAATAAAAGGAAGGAAGACATATCCATATCCTCGTATTATAAGAAGTTCAGACTACCGAGGTAGCTCTGCTCTAGTAAAGGACTACCGCTCTCCCTTGGGAAAACTTCTTTGGGCCTTTGCAGAATATTCGAATCAGGAAGAAGATGAATTTATACCGCCAGCACTGGGCGCAAAAGTCGATGCGCACAAATTAGGGGAAAACTATCAGTTGATTAGAAACTTGGTTAAAAATATCAACAATCGTGAGTGGTACGAGGACACAGAATGTGAGCAAGTATTAATATCGGATCTAAGCCGGGCTGGTTACAGAGATTTACTAGGCAAGTTAAACGATGTGATCAGCGACGCTGCAGAGCAAAATCGAGCTCTTGATTACTTTGCCAATTGTTCGGATGCACATGATCTAATCAGAACACTTCTTTTTGCCATATACTTTTCACGATGTATCGTGTTGACACTTGTTACAACCGAAGATGAAAGTGCCGCTTTCGATATTTTTGACGCACTTAATACAACTGGTGAACCTCTTACTGCCTTAGAGACCCTTAAGCCAAGAGTGATTAAGAGCGAAAATGAAAAAGGCAACTTCAACGGTTCACCCTCTGAGCAAGCTTTCATTCGAATAAAGGAAAACCTCGATGACCTGCATAAGGAAACCTCTCAGAAACAATCTGAAACTAAAGAATTATTAGTGAGTTTTGCATTATACGTTGCGGGTGAGAAGATCTCGCTGGACCTTGCAACACAGAGAAATTTTCTACGAAGAGGGTATGAAAATGCAATTAATATGAATTGGAAAGATGCCAGGCGATTTGTGACGGCGATAGCAGACTTGGCGGAGTTCAGGAGATTCTACTGGACGGAAGGTGGAATTGAAGAGCTTGGCCGATTCCATCCGGGTACAGAAGCTGAACAGGCTCAGCTCTACATTTCTTTCATTCGGGACATGAAAACCAAGTTAGCCTTACCAATTCTAGCTCGTTACTGGAACCCCCATCTTAAGCTACAAGGTAGCCCTGAATTTATTGAAGTGCTGAAGGCTGTAACTGCCTTTCTTGTTCTCCGGAGGGCCGCCTCAGGAGGGACAGCAGGAATTGATAGTGACTTTCGCAGAGTGATGGCTTCAAATCGCGGATCGAGTAGAGGTTTTGGTCTTTGCGCTGGTGTTGAGCAGGAGAATAAGCTGCTGACGCCTATGGAACTCAAGGCCGCCCTCCGTAAGCTCCTTGGTTCAAGTAGGCAGAAGATTAAAGATAAACAAACATGGGTAAATCAGGTTGTAGGCAACCCACTTTATCAACACTCTAAAGAGTTAGTCCGAATTCTACTTTTTGTTGCGGCGCATCAGTCATCCCCCTCCGAGGCACAGCCAGGTTGCTGGAAAAGAAGCCGGATAAGTTCTCACATGAATAATTTTCTAACTTATGAGACTTGGATGAGTGAACTATATGAGACAGTAGAGCATATCGCCCCAGAAAGTGACCCTGGGAGCGGGTGGAGTGCTAAAATTTACAAGGACACTGTCCTCCGACAGTCCCTAGGAAATCTTGTTCTATTACCTAAAAAGGAAAATAGTGCGATCGGAAACGATGCGTGGCAGAGAAAAAAAGTATTTTATCTTGCACTCACCGAGAAAACAGAAGACAAGCAGGAAGAACGAATTAATGAAGCTGCAGCTCTTGGTATGAGCTTTTCCAACTATACTAAGAAGTTGTTGAAAAATGGCGAATGCCTTTCACTGCTCGAACCCTTGCGAAATGTTGAAACATGGAATCGGGAAGTAATTGAAGCGCGTGGTCGAAATACAGCAGAACTGGCGTGGGACTACCTTTGGCCGTGGCTCAACTAGCTATTTATGACAGGCTAGGCAAACCTTAGCCTTCCCATACAAATCATCAATATCCAGCGGTTCGCTATCCGGCCTTAGCGGATTGGGTTGCACCTTCGAACGCATCCGGGTGAGCCGCCGTTCATGGTCAAGTCTTATCAGTTTGATACGCTCCGGCTGCTCCAGTTCTTCCCACGACTCCCCCTGGCTCCATGTGAAGGGGGAACCGTGTTCGACGGCATTCTTCTCGTAAGTCTTGGCCTCTTCGTAGGCTTCGGGGTGCTGTTCCTTGAGACGCACCCACTCGATTTTCTGCTGGAAAAAGCAGAATGTGCAGCCACTGCGCGTGCGCCATGAATAGTATTTCGGCAGGCCAAGCCCGGCGCCATCGAGTATTTCCAGGACACCTGCCTTGTCGATTCCCGCCTGCTTGAAAGGAAGCTGGACAAGCAGCCTTTCATGCTTGGACGAGTATCCTTCGCGGTACTCTTCATCGCTACGAATGGCAACATAACTGTAAATCGTAGCGCCCTCTGCGAGCATCGGGCGCAGCCAGTGTTCGAATGGCCGCAACTTTAGCTGCCGGGTGCACCAGCGTGTCTGCGGCGAAGGCAGGAAATCGTTGTACTGCTTGAGCCAGAAATCGAAGTCCCGGTCAGGGTTAAGCCTAAGTATCGGCTGTCCGAGAAAGCCTTCCAGCCGCCCGAGATATTCATACACTTCGGGCAGCTCCTTGCCTGTATCCGTGAAGAAGTACTCGATATCGAGTTCCGGGTGATGCTGGCGCATGTATACAGCGAGTGCCGCGCTGTCGCGCCCCCCGGAAAGTCCAAGGACATGTTTCACTGGATCGTTTGTCAAGAGGCGGCTCTTCCCTGCCCGTTCTTGCGCGCGGGTGAGGGCTTCTGCATATAACGAGTACTGAGTTCCGCCAGCGCAGCCAGAATGATGCTGCGGTGGCCGGTGTCGGATTCTTCAAGTGTGGTGGCCACACGCTCGATCAGAGCATTGACGGCGGCGCGGTCTGCATCGGCGACCGCAAATTCCTCCAGTAGCGGCGCTGGACTGCCGTCCATACCGATAACTACGGCCATCGCATGACGTTTATCGGGTCGGCCTTTTACACGCGCATAGGTCTCTGCCCGGAGGAATTTCTGTGCCATGTCTGCGAGCTCAATCACTGCCTGGTCGAGGTCGGGGTCAACCCAGTCGCGTGGCGGTTTGTTCGCGGCAAGGCTGGCGATCCCTTCGAAGCCCTCGTCGCTGCCATCGAATTTTGACAGCCTGCCCGCAAAGGCATCGAGCCGGAAATCACCCGCGAGCCGTCTAATATTCTCTGCGCGGTTTCTCAGTTCCGCCAGGGATTGCGGGGACACATTGGGAACCTGTAACTCCGAGAGCATGAGATCGCGTATGCGATGGAGCATTGAAGGATAAGCCTGGACCAATTCCTCAAGGCCCTCACGGACGCTCCCAATAACACTGCGCAGGTCTTCATCATTGGCAAGGCCAAAATCTTCACCGAGCGTTCCTGGAATGTCGTCGAACAGGAACTGGTTAGGGTCATGGGCACGCCTGAAAAGGTCGCGGATACGCACTGCATTCGCGGAAAGCTGCATTGTCCTTGTTGCCCATTTCGGGAGCTGATCGTAGATCGCCACAAGGCCACGCCCAACATCAATGGGTTCTAGGTGAGTGAGTTCATTGGTTCTATCGAGATCACGAACGACCTCTGCCATACCCGACAACAGACGGCGGGCCACATCACTCAAGTCCATCCAGCGCAATTGGATAAAAGCCGGGTCCTTGGCGAGGTATTCAACATCCACATCGTCAAACCGCGCCCTGAAAATACCGTTCTGGTAGACCGCGAGCTTGTCGCGCTGTGTCAGTATGAACGCAACCGCCAGCAAGGGCATGAGGCCGCCCTTTACACCAAACGGTGGGGCGCGCCACAGGTCAAACAATTCGGAGACGGCAACGGTGCGATTGCCGTACTTTTTCACATGTTCAACGGCTGCCGCCCACATAGGTGCAAGGCGGCAGGGATCGGCACTACTCTCTACCGGGGAGATGAAACGCCAACCTTTGTTGTCATGTATGTGCAGCTCTGTCGCTTCCAATATGGAAGCAAACAGGCCTCCCTCGGCCGGGAAACCATCAATGCCGAGACGGTATTCACATTCGTTCAGAACCATGCGGCGCAACAGGTTGTTCTGCGCCGCGATAGCGTTGCTAGAGGGCTTTTGTCGATTCAGTAATTCGTTAAACAAGCAGGGTGATTGCTCGAATCGCCGATTCGCGAGTTCGGATGCAATGCTATTCAGATGGGCCAGCCGCAAGCGTTGGGGCTGGTGGCTTTTGCGGAACCACAAGGCATTGTCGAATGCCTTGTGCAGTTCGGTCTCGAGCAATGCTTGTAAGGTGGCGAGGCGGGCGGATACTTCCCGCCTTGCAACAGAATCCCCGGCAAGTTCTGGGTGATCGTTGCTTACACTGTCGAGCGCAAACAGTTCCCGAGCTAGTGGCACGACAGCCCATGACCTTTTCGAAAACCCCACAAGGATATCCAATGCGCCACTCTGTCGGGCAGCTTTGCGGCATTGATCTTCCACAAATTCTTCACTTTCGCCCCCGGAAGGGACCGCGAGCAGAAACTGGCCTATTGCGCCGTTTTTTGGCTCCAGTTTGGCAGCGTACTCGACTAGGCCGTTGACCGGCACAATGTTCATATCGAACCAACGCAATGCCCCTGTTTCATGATAGTGGCGTTTGGCGAGAATCGGCTGAAGCCCGGCGAGGGACCTGAGGGCTGATAGATCTATCTCGCCGATATCGTCCAGCGCTACTCGAACTGCCTGATCAATATCGAAATCACTGCCGGCAAAAATTGCGCGAGCGTCGAGGAACTTCTTGAAGATTGTGAAGGACCAATTGTCCAGTTGTGAATATGCTTGCTCTAACACATTCGTAGATGTATCAGGGAAACAGGTACGCAGCAGGTCCGAATTCGCAACAAGCCCCGAACGCTCCTTGAATAGGTCTATGACGGCAATAGTTTTGAGCAGTTTGATGTGAATTTCATCGCCTCCGATAGATTCACAGCGTTCAAGCGCTTCCGCCGCCAAGGCCCAGCGGTGACCATCTGGTGAGGCCAGAATTGATGGCTCCAGGTTGGTCCGTAAATAATCCCAAAGCCTGTCCGGGCCATACAAAGCACCCTCCTCGACATGGTTGAGAAAATCTTGGAAACCGTGTGGCTCGGAGGAATTCAGGAACCCGAAAATGCTCCGTTGATTCTGACCGAAGCGCCTCCGTGATAGAGGCCCGAGCAGACAGACCACGATAGGATGTAATGGCCAGGATGCTTCCAGCATGGCGGCGAGGCGATCAGCATCGCCGCTGCGCTCCCGGTGTGCGAAGGCGGCAACTGCAGACGCCAACGGCCCAGGCGCATGGGGACTATGATCACTCTTGATGGCACGCGAGATCAGATCGATCTGCTCCTCGCCAGCCGTGTCGACAATTAGATCGACGAAGCGCCCCTGTATCTTTGCCCACTCATCACGCATTTCGTGTGAGAGACGATGAGCGTATTCGTCGAACGCCTGATGTAGCACACCCACCACGAGAAGACGCCCACGACTACGCGATGCTGCCTCGGCAAGTTGTTGAAAGATGTAGATGTCGGAACCGTCTTGAGCGGCAGCCTCGAGAAATTTACCCATTTCGTCGATGAACAGGATGACACCACCATGTGCAGTGGGCTTAAGTGAGGCGGCCCCTGTCAGGGCGGTAATCAAATTACTTTCGGTCCAACCACCTCTGGGCAGTCGAGATACGAGCCCGAACTTCTTCACTGCTCCGCCGATAACATGGACAGGGTCGTCGCGCCTGCCCACCACGGGTACAACACGCCACCCTTGCGTTCCAGTGGGCAAAGAGTTCCAGATAGATTTCGTTAGTTTTTTACCGAAAACATTCTCCGCCTCTTTATTCAACCCCGCATTGCCATTCAGCAGAGCGGCAAGGGCAACGACAAGGCTGGACTTGCCACTTCCGTACGGGCCAGTCCATGTAAATGCTCCCTGTCCCGCTTCGGTGACGTGACGCGCCATCGTGAGAAGAATATCCGCGGAGGATTGCGGGCAGATGAAACCTTCAAGGGCAGTTGCGTCTCCGAGATCGGCATCAATGCGGATAGACTTGAGAAAACGGCGGGCTATGTGGACTCGCTCGTTTAATGCCATCAGGCGGCCTCCATCTCAGCAAGTTCGCCGTAATCAGCGGGCACCCAGGAAAGAGCAGTGTCTTCGTCGATATCGATATCTCGCACGACTTGCTTCAGACCAGCGGTTTCGGACCAGCGGAGTGCGCCGCCCGTTACTTCGTCGAGTGCGGCAAGGCGATCTGCTACATCGTTTTCGTCAAAGAGAAACACACGGCCCGGCCCGCCGGGCGCATGGGCAATAACCTCAAATGACAACGTGGACGCATTGGAATAACGCGACCAAAAATCGATCAGAGCATAAACAAAGATGCCGTCGCCCAATGTCGTTTTCGGCCCACGTACAAATCGGAAGCCATCCTTTTTCCCGATGGCCTTGATTAACCCCAACTCTGTCAGTGGCGACTCCAGCGCATCATCATGTCCAACTCTTCCGGAGGGCTGCCGTGCGACGTAGGTGCGGATAAAACAGGCTACATCGTTTTTTATCGTCGTATTTGCAACATTCGGCCAAGGGCGGCTTTCCACAAAACGGTCAAGTTTTTTTACGAAAATATCACGGTCGAAAGTGATGGCGGGGTAATGGCTGAACGCCCAGAACCAAGTTGTTTTCTCAGCGCGGGCGGCCAATTGCCAATGGATAAGCCAAGAAGTGGCGGGGTGTTCCATATACGGGTCGAGCCCTTGCGGACCGAAAAGCATACAGCCAAGCTTCTTCGTTCTGACTGAATTTTTCTCGGTCTCCTCAATCACTTGAGCAACTTTCGCCCAATGGCGCATAGACGCGACCATATTCTTGCCTACGCCAAATCTTGCTATCGCTTCATCATCCCAACAAGCAGCCCGGTTTCCGGGTTTGTCTTCTGTTTCTGCGACACGGTCGAATGCTTTCTTCAGCCATCCATAGCGTAGTGGAAAGGTTTCGTGGCCTGAGAACTGTGGATGATAATCGTCTTGGAATAGTGGTCCGCGCGCCATGCTTCCCTCGCCTACTGGATGGTGTCCCCAGTTCGACTGTAGCCTAATAGCCGTGCTATGGTCAACGAAATTCGCCGACACCCTTTGGGGTCATAGCCTTGCGGATGAATTGTCACAAGGAAAGTATGTGTAACTCTTGATATACCCTGTGTAGTCGGGAGATAGAGGTATAATCACTGACAAGGCCGATCAGGTCGGACATTATCCAACTAATTGAAAATAAATGAAAATTGGAAATTCCATCTATCTCGATCATCAGGCGACAACACCGGTCGATGATTGTGTTTTGGCAGCGATGATACCCTACTTTTCTACTTCATTCGGGAATCCACATTCATCAGACCACAGCCTTGGGTGGGAATCTTCCAATGCAGTAGCGGACTCCGCCACGAGGTTGGCAATGCTGATCGGAGCGGATGCCAGTGAAGTCTTTTTCACTTCGGGAGCCACTGAATCCAACAACCTTGCGCTGTTGGGGCTTGGCCGCCGTGCCGCGGGAGGAAAGCGCCGCCGCGTTTTACTTAGCGCCATCGAGCACAAGTGCGTACTGGAGGCCGGCAGGGTTTTGCAAGAGAAAAATGGGTATGGACTAGAACTGATACCGGTTGATGGCGAAGGTTTTGTTGACTTGCCGGCCCTTGAAGGTGCACTTGACGACGATGTTCTAGCCGTGTCGATCATGGCGGTGAATAACGAGATCGGGACCATTCAGGACATGGAAAAGATATCTGGAGTGGTGAGAAATCACGGAGCGGTGTTGCATTGCGATGCTGCGCAGGCGCCGGTTTCGCTCAACATTGAAAATCTTTCGCGTTATGCAGATATGCTGAGTCTATCCGCCCACAAAATGTACGGGCCGAAAGGGATTGGGATCATCTTCATTTCTCATGAACTTCAAGACCGAATCGAGCCACTGATTCATGGCGGAGGTCAACAGAATGGTCTGCGCTCGGGCACCGTGCCTGTTCCTCTGTGCGTTGGCATAGGAGCTGCGGCGGATTTGCTTGCTGGAGATGATGCCGACATAAAGCGTTTACAGCTATGCCGTCGCCGGGATGCTTTCATCGAACGACTGAACCGCTTGGCGTGGCCAGTAAAGGTGAACGGACCCGAAGGACTTCACCGGCACGCTGGCAATGCAAATGTCAGTTTTACCGGTTTTTCAGCACAAGACATTCTAAGCACCTTACAGCCGCGTCTTGCGGCATCGACGGGTTCCGCCTGTACCTCGGGTATTCCGGAACCCTCACATGTATTGAGAGCCATTGGCCTAGGTGGCGATGAGGCTGAATCTTCGATCCGCTTCAGTCTAGGTTTCGGAACGAGCGATGAAGATATTGAGCAGGCCGTTGGCCTGATAGATGAGGCATTGTCGAGATTGTCTCAAACATGACTCAACGGCAATCAAGACAGGACTAGGCTGTGGGCATACGTCTCCACAGGTGCATACAGTGAGATACTGGCGATTCCTACACGAACCAGCAACACCTATGTACGATTCATTACCCGCGGCCCCTCCAGAGACCGGCAAGACCCTACTGAAACGGCAGTTTGGGTTTGTGCGGCAACATGAGTTCATAAGCCTTGCTGTAGATTGCCTGCACATCCACCGGGGCGCCAACTTCAGCACGCCGCGAAATCATGGTCACCGGAAACAGGTAGTGGTCCGTACCGGGCATTCGTAGCGCGCGGCTGCGTCCCAGTTTGTCCAGATATATCACCCAGCGCATGCCCAGTTGCTCCGCCAGCAAATCGCCCAGCACCATACCCATGGCCTGCAGTTCCACGGTCTGTTCGGCCCGCACCAGGCGCCGGTCCAGCAAGCCTTGCAGAATGGCCAGATCATGCTCGCGCTGGCCATTGAGTTGCCGCCCCAGATTACCGCGGGACAACTCGTCGATACGGGAGCGCTGCGTGCGCATGAATTCCCGGTCCAGGTTGGTCAACCCTGTTATTTGCAGTTCCTGCTGGGCTGTAGCGGGCAACCATACTAGGCTGAGAATGAGCGCCAAAAGGCAGGTCGAAAGTCTGCTCATGCGGATACCTCTCTCCAAGCGTACCTCATGTGCAGACCAGTTGTTATCTCGACAGTTCCATGGATAATGGCCGTCCCGGCCTGCATATGGCGCCATGTGCGGGCCAGAACATGCCATTACAGCCGTGAGCCTGCGCTTGGGATACAGAGATGATTAGTGGCGGAATCGTTGCCCTGGTGACTCCCATGTACCCCGGCGGAGAGATAGACTGGGAAAGCCTGGATACCCTGCTGGAAATGCAGGTGGAGCAGGGTAGCTCGGCTATTGTTTCCGTGGGAACCACCGGGGAGTCCGCTACCTTGTCGGTGGCAGAGCACTGCGAGGTGATCGCCCGCTGCGTGGAGACAATCGCCGGCAGAGTCCCGGTCATTGCCGGCACCGGCGCCAACAACACCGCCGAAGCGGTGGAACTCACCGTGGCGGCCCAACGCCTGGGCGCAGACGCCTGCCTGCTGGTGACCCCGTATTACAACAAGCCCACTCAGGAAGGTCTGTATCAACACTTTAAAATGGTAGCGGAATCGGTGCCGATAGGGCAGATTTTGTATAATGTCCCGGCCCGCACAGGGGTCAATATGTTGCCGGAAACGGTTGCCAGGCTAGCCGCCATTGACAATATTATCGGCATCAAGGAAGCCACCGGCGACCTGGAACAGGGGCGCCGGGTACTGGAATTGGTGGCCGGGAGGATGCAAGTGTTTTCCGGAGATGACGCCACCGCGATGGAACTGATGTTGCTGGGCGCCGAGGGCAATATTTCGGTAACGGCCAATGTGGCGCCGGCTGCTGTGGCCAGCTTGTGCGCCGCTGCCTGTTCCGGTGATGAAAGCGGCGCCCACCGCTGGCGGGATCTGCTGATGCCTCTCAACCAGGCCCTGTTTCTGGAGTCCAACCCCATACCGGTAAAGTGGGCGCTGCAGCGTATGGGCCTGATCGGTGGGGGCATCCGTCTGCCGCTGACGCCGCTTGCCGAATCCTGTCGGGACGAGGTGGAAGCGGCCTTGCGCGGCGCGGGAGTGTTGCAATGAAACGCCTTCTTTTCACACTGTTGATGATACCGCTGCTGACTGGCTGTAGCTGGTTGTTCGGCGACAAGAGTTATTTCAGGGACCGCGGCGACGATTATCGCAAGTCTCGTGCGGTGCCGGTATTGACTGTGCCCTCGGACATGAGTGCAGACTCCTTGCAGGAACTCTACTTCATTCCCGCAATTACCGAGGAAATTCGGGTAACGGGAGAATTCGAGGTGCCGCGGCCGGCCCCACTGGTAGCGGGCAGCTCGGAAGAAGTCGTGCGGATCCAGAAACTCGGCGATGAGCAGTGGATGCTGGTAAGTTTTGCCCCGGGACAGTTATGGCCACAGGTCCGCGCCTTCCTCAGTGGTGCGGGTTTTCCCGTAGCCCGCATAGAAGCCCGGGACGGCCTGATTGAAACTGCCTGGATAAGCGCTGAAGAGGGCGCAATGGCGCAGCGCTACCGCTTCCGTATTGAACAGGGGGTGCAGCGCAATACGGCGGAATTGCATGTATTGCAGATGTTTCAGGCCGGAGATATCGATGCCTGGCCCGAGAAGTCGGCAGACCCGGAAGAGGAAGACAGGCTACTTCGGGCACTGGCGCAATTCGTCGCCGACAATGTGGACCAGACACCGGTTTCCATGATGGCGCAGCAATCCATCAGCGCCAGTGGCAGGGTCAGTATGCAGGAAGATACGGCAGGCAATCCCATGATCCGGTTGGAACTGCCGTTTTATCGGGCCTGGGCCTCGCTGGACCGTGCCATTCGTGACTCCAGCTTCGAAATAACGGATCGGAATCTGAGCGAAAAAGTCTACTTTATGCGCTATTCGGCGGATAGTGATGAGGAAGGCGGAGGCTGGTTCGGCTGGCTTTTCGGTGGCGATGACGATTCCCGTACCGAAGCCCTGGAGAAATATGGTTACCGGCTGCAAGTAGTGGAAGATGGCGAGAACTCCGTATTGATCACCGTCCACCGTGAAGATGATGGCCCACTGGAGCAGGAACAGGCACAGGGCATACTGGCCCTGATCAAGGGCAATATCAGCTAATGCGGTTTGCTTCGCTGGGCAGTGGCAGCCGCGGCAACGCCACTGTGTTTCAGCAGGATGACACCACAATTTTGGTGGATTGCGGGTTTTCCATTCGCGAAACCGAACGCCGCATGGCGCGCCTGGGGCTGGCTGCGACACAACTCGACGCCATTCTGGTTACCCATGAACACAGCGACCACTGTTCCGGTGTCGGGCCGCTGTCGCGGCGTTTTCAGATTCCGGTGTACATGACCCATGGCACCGAGAGCAGCGGCCGCTGCGGCGAGGTATATGCGGTTCACCATTTCCATAGCGAGGCGCCTTTCCCGGTCGGCAGCATCGGTGTAATGCCGATTACCGTGCCCCATGATGCCCGCGAACCCTGCCAGTTCGTGTTCTCTTCCGGTTCGGCTCGGGTTGGACTGTTGACGGACCTGGGCAGTATTACCCCTCTGGTTGTAGAGCACTACGAAGATTGTCATGCGTTACTGCTGGAGTTTAACCACGATGCGGACATGCTTGCCGAGGGACCGTATCCCGCAGCCCTGAAGCGGCGTATCGGCGGTGAAAGGGGACATCTGAGCAACCGGCAGGCCGCCCGGTTGCTGACGCAACTCGGCGGCGATTCCCTGCGCCGCCTGGTGATTGCCCATATCAGCGCCAAGAACAATGAACGCGGCCGGGTATTGGCGGCTCTGGAAACGGTGTACACCCGTATTGATGAATTGGTCTGGGCCGACCAGGAAGCGGGTTGCGCATGGCAGGAACTGGCCTGACGGAACAGCGCTGCAGTATTGCTACCCACCCCGGCTCATTGTTGCCGGGCGATTTTCCTTCCGGTATCGACAATGATCCGACGCAGCCAGCGATTTGCCGGATTGTGCTGTAGCAGGGGGCTCCAGGCCATTTTCAATTCCAGGGGGGGAATGCTGATGGGTGGCTCCTTTATGACCAGGCGGGGGTTGTTGGCCTGCAAATGCGCCGCAATGGTGGGCAGGGTCACTACCAGGTCGTTCTGTTCCGCCAGGATCATGGCCGCCTGATAGTGGCGTGTAAATACGGTGATCTGGCGCTTCCTGCCCAACTTGTCCAGGGCGACATCGACCCAGCCCAGCCGCTGGATATCCTTGGGGTTGACGCCCACTCCGATACCCATACCGGTTTTACTGACCCATACATGCTGCGCCATGAGGTAGTTGTCCAGGGTGAAGTCATCCAGCAGTGGATTACCGGCGCTGAGCAGGCAGGAGAAACTGTCATTCCAGATTGTAATCTGGTGAAAGGATTGCGGCATGGAATCAAAACGATTGATGACCATATCGACCTTGCCGCGCTCGACATCCAGGAAACTGACATCGCTGGGAGTCATGATATCCAGGCTGATGCCGGGCGCCTCGGTGCGCAGCCGGTCCAATACCGAGGGCAGCAATGTCGATTCCGTATAATCGCTGGCCATGATGCGAAACGTTCTGCTGGCGCTGGCCGGCTCAAACTCCGTATGCGGTTGTACTGCGCGGTCCACCCGGCTGAGAATGTCGCGCACCTGGGGCTGTAATTCCAGCGCGCGTTCGGTAGGCGCCATGCCTTCGCTGGTACGCACCAGCAGGGGGTCGCCAAATACATCGCGCAGACGCCGCAAGCCGTTGCTCATGGCGGGCTGGCTGAGATTGAGCTGCTGGGCGGCGCGGGTGACACTGCATTCGCGCAGCAGCGCGTCAAGGTGGACCAGCAGGTTGAGGTCAAGCTTACTGCTATTCATAATATGAATACCATAAGTAAAGTGTATAGACCTTATAAATTATCATTTCTTGTCTGCCATCGCCAGCCCGAATAAATTTGCAACGACAGCGATTCTCGCTCAGGATTGTCACCCTTTAAGTAGCGGGTCAAGCAGGGACACCCATCGGGTTGGATGTTGTTTCAGGGAATCATGTGAGTATGACTACCTATCGGGCGCCAGTGGAAGACATGCAGTTTGTTATCGACGAACTGTGCCAGACCAAAGAAACGCTGAGTGATATTGAACGCTTCGCTGAACTGGGAGTGGGCAGTGAGTTGACTGTGATGCTGCTGGACGAGTCGGCCCGGCTTTGCGCAGAGGTTATGGCGCCCCTGCGGCGGACCGGTGACCAGCAGCCGGCAGTATGCGCCGACGGCGAAGTAACGGTTCCTCCCGGCTTTGCCGATGCCCTGCGGCAATTGGGCGAAGGGGGCTGGGCCGGTGTTTCCGCCCCCATCGAATTTGGCGGCCAGGGTTTGCCGGAGATCTATGGCACGGCCATCTGCGAAATGTGGAGTGGCGCCAATATGGCCTTGTCCCTGGCGCCGATCCTCAGTATTGGCGCCGCCCTGGCCATTCTTTCTCACGGTACGGATGAGCAGAAGAACACCTACCTGGAGAAAATCTACGCTGGTCTTTGGACCGGCGCCATGTGCCTGACCGAGTCCTCAGCGGGTTCCGACCTGGGGGTGATGAAAGCCAGGGCTGTACCGGCAGGTGACCATTACCGCATTCACGGACAAAAAATCTTTATTAGCTGGGGCGACCACGACGCCGCCGAAAATATTGTTTACCTGGTGCTGGCGAAGTTGCCGGACGCGCCGGCCGGTAGCCGGGGCATCTCCCTGTTTATTGTTCCCAAGTACCTGGTAAACGAAGACGGCGGCGTCGGGGAGAGGAACGACGTTCATCCGGTTTCCACCGAGCACAAGCTGGGTATTCACGGCAGCCCCACCTGTGTAATGGCCTTTGGGGACAACGACGGCGCGGTAGGTTATCTGCTGGGTGGTGAAAACCAGGGGTTGTCCTGCATGTTCACCATGATGAACGAAGCCCGGCTGAAAGTGGGCCTGCAGGGTCTTGGAGCGGCGGATGCCGCCTACCAGAAGGCCGTTGCCCACGCCAGGGAGCGTGTCCAGGGCGGTGTACCCATCATTCAGCACGCCGATGTAAAACGCATGCTGCTGACCATGAAGGCCGGAACCGAGGCCATGCGCGCATTTGCCTACTCGGAAGCGCTGACCATGGACCGGGCGCAGCACCTGCGGGATGCCGCCCAGCAGGCTCGCATCGACCTGATGATCCCGATTATCAAGGCCTGGTTCACCGAGATGGGGGAGCAACTGACTTCTCTGGGTGTGCAAGTTCACGGTGGTATGGGGTACGTGGAGGAAACCGGCGCCGCCCAGTATTTGCGTGATGTGCGCATCACCGCCATCTACGAAGGCACCAACGGCATACAGGCAGTGGACCTGGTGTCCCGAAAACTGGCCCGTGATGGCGGCGCGGCGATGACCGGCATGTTGCAGGAGGTACAACAGACAGTGGATGCATGTGCAGGCTCTGCTGTTGCTGAACTGGCCGCCATACACTCGGCCCTGGGTTCCGCCCTGGCCCAGGCTAGGCTGTCTACGGCGAGGATTCTTGTCCAGTACCGGGATAACCGGGAAGCCGCCCTGGCCGGCGCCTTTGATTACCTGATGCAGCTTGGCTACCTGATGGGGGGATGGCATCTGGCCCGGTCGGCGCTGGCCGCACAGCAGCGGGCGGCGAACGGCAATCCGTTTTATCCACGCAAGCTGCAGACCGCCCGCTATTACATGGAACAGATATTGCCGCGCTCAATCAGCCACGGGCAGGTGGTGCTGAATGACAGCGCCGCCCTGCAGAACTATGCCGAAGAATGGCTGTAACTCGCGCTGCCCAGACCCTTGTTCACAAGAATATTCCTGCAATATTTCAACTGCATAATTCCGTATTCATTCAATGAGCCTGTTGCAGGCAACTCGGCCGGGAGGATCGCGGCTTCGGGTAAGGACCTGACTTGCCACGCGCATGTCCGTGCTTCCCGGCATTGCCAATAAACGACCCCTACACCCCGTATTGCCTATCTCTGACCGTGCAGCCTATTTGCGCAATATATATCTTATTTGCGCAATAATAAGAGTATAGCCGTTAACACAGGATTTATGCCCCTTTTTACGCCTTTTCCCGATATTTTCGAATAATTTAGCTTTATCAGTATCTTACATTTCTTTTTCAGGCATAAAATCGCCCCGGGCAGAAGGCTATGTATACGTATTCGTCGCTATGTATAGCTATTGGTCACGATGTATATCTATTGGTTCCTATTCGTTTTGACAAGATATTCAGGTTTTCATGGGTTTACTCCCCATTTATACGTACACCCCGCACGCCTTTGACGACAAGCAGTAGTCCGATTTTAAGGAAGCAGCGTTTGGGCCATTCTCCGGCATCCTTACCAGGCAAGCGCCGGGTCAAAACGTGCATGTGAGTATAAATTCCGATAATGTCGGATATATTCGCATAATCCTTTCAGGAGGTAACGATGGCCCTCGTAAAGAAAAGCATTACTGTAACGGACAGACAGGAGCGGTGGGTCAGGGCGCAAATCTCGAGCGGGGAATATGGCAACGACAGTGAATACTTCCGCGACTTGATCCGCCGCGATCAGGAGCAGAATGCGCAATTCCGCGCCTTGAAGGAAGCAATTCAACAAGGTTTGGAAAGCGGCGTTAGCGACAAAACCGTGAGGGAGATTTGGGCCGAGGCTGAGCAGCGCTACTCTGCCAAGTCAGGCTGACTATCGCTTCTCGTCCCCCTTTTCTCGCCCTTCTCCCCGTATTGCCTGTCTCTGGCCGGGCAGCCTATTTGCGCAAAAGCTTGACCAAGTGAGCAACCCCTTTGACTTGCCTTTTACTGGATGGGCCGTTCATTTTCCCTGTACGCGTATTGTCCCATGTCCGCAGAAACCTGGTCTGAATGTGATTGACCCAACGTGGCGAGAGGTGACAGGATTGTGCGCCTGAACACGAGGGTATGACGGGCCATGTTCGAACTGGATGGACTTCACCAGGCGCAGAATGTCGTGGCGCGGCATATGCTGCCGACGCCGCAGTATCGCTGGCCGGGACTGTGCGGGATCGCTGGCTGTGAAGTTTGGCTGAAGCACGAAAATCACACGCCGATCGGCGCCTTCAAGGTTCGCGGCGGCCTGGTGCTGCTTGATGAACTCCAGCGCGGAAAGGGGCTGCCGAGCAGGATTATAACCGCGACCCGGGGTAATCACGGTCAGAGCATTCCGTTTGCGGCATGCCGGCTGGGCGTACCGGTCACGGTATTGGCGCCGAAAGGAAACAGCGTCGAGAAGAACGCGGCCATAACCGGCTGGGGCGCGGATTTGATCGAATTCGGTGAGGATTTTGAGGCGGCGCGGATTGAGTCAGTGCGTCTGGCGGAAGCCGAAGGCGCGATGATCGTGCCGCCTTTTCATCAGGCGCTGGTGCGGGGCGTAGCTACGTATGCGCTGGAGTTTTTTAGCGCCGTGGCCGGTCTCGATGCCGTTTATGTGCCCATCGGCATGGGCTCGGGCGTATGCGCAGTTATCCGTACGCGAGACCTGCTCGGCCTGAAAACGGAAGTTGTTGGAGTTGTCGCGGAAAACGCGGCGGCGATGGCGCGCAGCATCGAAGCCGGCAAGGTGGTGGCTACCGAAACGGCTGACACAATTGCCGACGGCATAGCCTGCCGGGTTCCGATGGAAGAGCCGCTCGACATCGTGCGCCGCGGCGCGGCGCGGGTGGTCGAAATCAGCGAAGATGATATTGCCGAGGCCATGCGCCTGCTGTACCGCCACACCCACAATGTGGCGGAAGGCGCCGGCGCGGCCGCATTCGCTGCATTGATGCGGGAGCGCGCACGGCAGGCGGGACGCAAAGTCGGGGTTATCCTTACAGGTGGCAATGTCGATGCCGATGTTTTTCGGACGGTTCTCGAGGGTCGCGGAAAAGGAAACGGGGTCGGTGACGCTGGGGAATAAGTTTCAAGTGTCAGCGACCCCTCTTACAACGAGAGGAAAGTGATATGGCCGGTGTATGCAATCGTCTTGCCTTGGTGCAGGCCAGGGCCGGGGCTGCGCTGCTTGTGCTGCTCATGGCGCCGTTTGCCCATGCTCAGGAGGGCGTGTCCGGCGGTGCGCCGACACAGTTGGAGGAACTGGTGGTGGTCGGCAGCCGCGCGATACCCCGCTCCGTCGAGGATTCCTCGGTTCCGGTGGATAACATCGGCAGAGAAGATTTGGCCCGTCAGGGTGTCAGCGACATGACCAACCTGATTCGGGCGCTGGTGCCGTCCTTCCATTCCAGCGACCACCCGACCCGGGATCTGTCGGCGCTGCTGAGACCGGTCAACCTGCGCGGTCTGGCGCCTGACCACACGCTGGTGTTGATGAACAACAAGCGCCGGCACCGGGGCTCGGTGATCCAGTGGGTTTCCAACGGCGCCTCGAACGGCGCCCAGGGGCCGGATATATCGGCCATTCCCGCCATCGCCGTTGAGCGCCTGGAGGTGTTGCGCGACGGGGCGGCCGCCCAGTACGGGTCTGATGCCATCGCCGGGGTGTTGAACTTCATCCTCAAGGACGCTGCGGAGGGTGTAGCGTTCGAGGCCAGGTACGGCGCCCACACCGAGGACTCCGACGAGGATATGACCACGCTAGCCGCCAATGTCGGACTGCCCCTCACCGGCAGCGGTTTCGCCAACCTGAGTATCGAACTGGCTGAGTCCGCTCCAACAGTTCGCAGCGTACAGCACCAGGACGCCACCGCCCTGAGTGGTCTGGGCATTGCGAATGTCGCGGACCCGGCCAAGCCCTGGGGCTCGGCCGAAGTCAGCAACAGCATCAAAACTGTCGCCAATTTCGGCATCGACCTGAATGAGGGGCATTCTCTCTACGCCTTCGGCAACTACACCAACCGGGAGGTGCAAACTCCCTTCTTCTACCGCAGCCCGTTCAACCGAACTGGCATATACATAACCGGTGACGACTCTTTCCTGGTCGGCGGCGAGGGCTGTCAGGCGAAGTATCAGACGCCTGCCACAGCGGACAATCTACTGGCTTTCCGGGATGCGGTAAGCGCCGATGCGGATTGCTTCTCGTTTGTCGAACTCTATCCACAAGGGTTTACGCCGCTGTTCGGCGCGGAGATAACCGACTATTCGCTGGTTGCCGGAGTGAGAGGCAGCCTGGCCAGTGGCCTGCGCTACGATGTGTCCGGTAGCGTCGGCGAAAACAACATGGACGGTTACCTGAAAAATTCCCTGAATGGGTCCCTGGGCTCCGGTTCCCCGCGTGATTTCGAAATTGGCGAGTACACGCAAACCGAAACCAACTTCAATGTGGACTTGTCCATGCCGGTGGACGTGGGCATGGCTTCCGCTCTTAACATTGCCGGAGGTTTTGAATGGAGGGAAGAAAAGTTCGAGATTGACACGGGTGAGCAGGCCTCCTGGCAGGTTGGCCCCTATGTGCAGTACGGCTTTGGCAGTGGCTCGAACGGGTTTGGCGGCTTCAATCCCACCGCGTCCGGTTCCTGGGACCGGGCCAATGTGGCCGTCTGGCTCGACCTGGAAGTGAACGCCACCGACAACTGGCGTATCGGCGGCGCCGTTCGCTGGGAGGATTTCGATGGCTTTGGCAGCACGGCGAACTTCAAGCTGGCGACCCACTGGCGCATCTCCGAGGCGTTCGCCTTGCGCGGCTCCCTGGGCACCGGTTTCCGCGCGCCAACCCCCGGACAGTCCAATGCCCGCAACATCGCCACCGAGGTCATCGCCGCCACCAACGCCTTTGAGGAACGG